>NHET02000080.1 GCA_002170355.2 Gammaproteobacteria bacterium TMED92 | reverse complement strand
ACAGCCAAAGCTGTTTTGAGTAATCTGCTTTTTCTCACCAGCAACCGGTGCACACCGGACACATGGCTTACAGGTTTTCTAGTATCGGTATCAAGCGCGTGCAGTAGGCTGATCTAGTCGTCTCTCCCTGCGCCCCTCTATTTAGACCACAACACCTCGGCGACAACTTTGCGCGGTGATCGCTGAGTATCGGCAAATTTNACTATNTCTTCTGCTATGCGGCGTTTGCCCGCTTCAGAGGTGTACATTCTCTCTCGAAGATCTTGCTCTGTAGCAAAGCAGCACAGCGCTATGCCATGCATTTCAGGCCCAAAGAATTTGTGCGCGATGTGCAATTGATAGTAGTGGGTCATGGCCTTGTGTTCCTCTAGCGCCAGTGGCGCATGAACGTTGCGCCAATGGTCATGCGCTGCCGCTGAGCTCATGNCGGGCAGTGCGATCATGGGGAAAATGCCCACACTGCCCGGTAATTGCTCTGAACTGAGGTCGCTTAGTGGTTGGTTGNGCATGGTGTGTTCGCTGACCAAGTACAGGCCGATGGCTGAGCGCTCGGCTTGTTCTAGAAGTCTGGGTGAAGTGCCCAAAATCATCCGCGCGAAGGGTAGGTGTTCGATCTCGGCTTTGGGGGTGGTAAAAATTAGGTGGGCATCGTCTTCTGGCTCACTGTGCCACGCTTGCTTGTCCGCAAAGATCATCGCTAACTTCAATACCGACATGCTAACTCGCCTCAGATTACGTACCGTGTTTGACAGCCCGCCATGGCTTTTCAGACGCGAGCTTCGTTGATGTGTCGAGTAATGGCAAATGTGTCCGTTTGCCAATCTGGCGCTCGCTCACAGACCATGCAGGACCACGCAGTCACGCGCAAAGTCGCGCTGTTCCAGGTTCGTAAGTTTCCTGAAAACCTACCGTCAGCAAAGGCGCCCGGTGAATTTCGAAATTGCCGTAGTGCCGAATTAGCAGTGTGGGTGAGGCGGTAATGATTGCTGGGCACGCAGATCCTCGGTGGCCGTGCAGGCAAGTCCTCTCATTTGCCAGAAACCTGCTCCCCTGCAACAACACTGCTTGCGTCCGGTCTGCTTAAGTGCGGCAACTTCAGCTTACATGTTGTCAAATAATGATAGACATTATTTCAATATTCTGTAGAAGTAAGAAGGTCACTAGGAGGAATTTAATGGAAGTTGTTAACAAGGTTGTTCCCAACAAAGAGCAGATGGAAGGGTTTTTGGAGCCGGGTCACGATGGCCCGATCTACATGCTGAATTTACTCAAATTCAAAGAAAAAGCAGATTACGCAGACGGTCGCGAAACCGATCTTACTGGTGCCGAAGCATATGGAATTTACGGCGCTGAAGTTGTAGATCATCTTGCTCGGGTAGGTGGTAAACCGATGTTTTCAGCACAGGTTGAGCGGTTGATGCTCGGCGAAGTGGAAGAACTCTGGGACACGGCGGCCATTGCCATGTATCCCTCGCGTAAGGCTATGCTAGAAATGATGAACTCGGCGGCTTATCAAGCTTCTGCTGTACACAGGACAGCAGGATTGGCGGGTCAACTCAACATCGAACTGGTGGAACCTGTCGGTGCTCTGTTAACGCCAAAAGACGGCTAGCGCTGATTTTATTTGGCAGTCGAGGGGGTAAAGGATGAGGTGGATAGTTAGAGTTGCTGTATTGGTTGTGGTGCTCGCGGGCATCGGGTGGTTGTTCCGGGTGGAACTTGCGCTGTTTGGAATAGGTCAGATGATGGCCTCACGGATGGAAATTGGCCCGAATCAAGAGATCAATTGGTCGACTGGGGTTGATCCACAAGGGCGTAGTGCACAAGACCGCCCGCCGAATATTGTGCTGATATTGGCAGACGACTTAGGTTGGAACGACCTGTCCATGAACGGCTCAAACCCAACCACGCAAACACCACACATTGATGCGTTGGCCGCAGAAGGACTGACGTTCTCCCAAGGTTACGCCGCTAATGGAACTTGTGCGCCGTCGCGTGCCGCACTTATGAGTGGACGTTATGGCACCCGCTTTGGTTTTGAATTTACTCCGACCCCTACTGGATTTATGCCTATTGTTGGATTGGTGGGCAGCACCATGGATCGGCCTTTGCTGCCGCCTGCAATAAGCAATTCCCAGCAAGCGAACCTCAGCTTTAACGAAATGGGAATGCCCCCCTCCGAGATTACCCTGGCCGAACTGCTGGCAGATCAGGGCTATCACACGGTGCATATTGGCAAGTGGCATCTGGGTCAAGAAAACGGTATGGCCGCCCACGATCAGGGCTTTGCAGAAAGTCTGCTCATGGCGAGCGGACTTTACGGCAACCTTGATGATGACGAGGTTGTTCAGGCTCGCCAGGACTTTGATCCCATCGACCGCTTCCTCTGGGAGGCCCTCAGTTTTGCCGCTAGCTTTAACGGCGGTCCATTGTTTGAACCGCCAAAGTACCTTACCGATTACTACACTGACCAAGCAGTCAAAGTTATCGAGGCGAACAAAGATCGGCCCTTCTTTCTTTACTTAGCGCACTGGGCGCCGCACACCCCGCTGCAAGCCTCGCGCGCAGACTACGATGCGTTGGCCGATATAGAACTGCACCGCGAGCGCGTCTATGCGGCCATGATTCGTGCATTAGACCGAGGCGTTGGTCGCGTCATGGATGCGTTAAAGAGCAATGGTCTGGATGAAAACACGCTGGTGATGTTCACCTCTGATAACGGTGGTGCCGGTTACATTGGACTGCCTGACGTTAATGAGCCTTATCGTGGGTGGAAAATTACCCTTTTTGAAGGCGGCATTCGTGTGCCTTTTTTGGCGCGCTGGCCAGCGCGATTACCAGCGGGTGAAACTTATGATGCGCCAGTACATCACTTTGATATGTACGCCACCGCGGCAGCAGCAGCGGAGGCAGAACTGCCTAAAGACCGGGACATTGACGGCGTTGATCTCACCTCGTATGTCACTGGCGTAGATACCACCCAAGCACCCCATGAATATTTGTTTTTCCGCAGCGGCGCAGCCCAAGCCGTGCGTGATGCGCGGTGGAAACTAATGGTCAGCGCGCCACCAGGTCAGCCGCGCAAAGAGTGGCTCTTCGATCTGCAGGCGGAGGGCGAATGGCGCGACGTAATGCCCGAGCAACCGGAGGTCGCAGAACGGCTGCGTCTTGCATTAGCTGGCCACAACAGTGAACAAGCCGAATCGCTCTGGCCCTGGGTAAGTACCATAGCCAACAATGTCGACCGTGACCTGTCGCAACCCGATCAACCACAGGATGAGTTTGCGTATTGGAGTAATTAGGCTTGAAGACGCATGCTTTCTTTCGCGTGAAGTAATACCGTCAACTAGGTGGATTGGTTTGGAGCGGGCGTCCGTTTCTACAAAGCGATNAAGCTCCGCAAAAACTCTACGCTTTGGGGCACACTGATTTCATTGCTCGGTGCGGTGATTAACTTTCCTACGGTTTTGCCTTCAAACTGGCTGACTCCCCTGGAATTTCTGCCGGACCAGTGTCGCAGCAACACAGTTGACCCTAACAACTCNTTTTGGAACATAGAGATGAGTACGGAATTAACGAACTTTGATGGATTTATGCCCACAAAGTAAAATAGAAATACTGATTTTTCTGTTGCTAGGAATTCGAGCACTTTGTCCAAGTTATAGGCCTTCGGGTTAGAGTCGAGCACCATGATTTTTGTTTTGANGTCAGTTTCTGTGAGGAAGTCTGCAAAAGCTCTGGTGTAGTCGCCCAACGCGTTTTCTGTGCGAAACTGCGGAATGCTGTTAGATCGCTTGGTCAAAGCGTCAACGATTGTTTCTCTCAGGCTGTCATCCTCTCCGGCAATCAAGTATTCGATCACGCGGCCGCGGACATTGACATTTTCTATTAGCCCCGCGAGAAGAATTTCGTTTTTGTATTGATCGACCTGTTTATCCAGTTGTGCTTTAAGATCTTGGGCGTACTCGCTGGCAACAAAACGTACCGCTCTGCTGGGTGCATCGAGGATGTTGCTGATCTGTTGTGCAGTTGGTTGGAACTTAACCCCAGTGGGGCTTATGTTGTTGGTAGCTTCAACCAAACGTACAAGGTTGCCCNCGAAACCTAGTTCGCTATGGATTGCGAACAGTCGACCAAAATTGATCGGTTCGTTGGCGATGCCGTTAAAGTCGCGCATGATGTCCGAGCCGTTGAAACTGCCGCGAATGTTGTTTTCTCGCAGTTGTTGGGAGCTATGACTGACTTTCTTCAAGAACGTGGTGTTTGCGAGAAAAGCGTAGTTTCGCATCGGAGTGACCAAGCAAACGATGAATGGCCGGTCGTCAACCTTTTGAAGATTGGACAGCGACAGCACCGTGTTAGAAAAGTTATCGGTACTGGATGCGCTAAAGCGTAGCGCAAACGTTCGACAATAAAATACGGAACGATCTTGAGTGAGTGAGAATCGCTCGGCAACAAGCTTGCACAATTGTGATTTATTGTTGATGCCGTCGTGCTGTTTTAGCAACACCAGCATCGCCGCGATGTCGTCATTNATCGAATAATTCCAGAGCGCCTGTGTGGTTAGGTCCCTGCGGGGTGCCACTCTGTTTCTGATCTGCAAGGCTATTACGTTCCCAGAAGTAGCCGTCGTGGTACCCCTGTATGAGTGGATTGTCATCCGCCATGGCCAAGCGTTTAACAGCCATGGCGCAGTACTCAGCCTCCAGTTCTATACCCGCAAAGCGACGCTGTAGTTTTTTCGCGACCACATTGGTCGTTCCGGAGCCAAGGAATGGATCGAAAACAAAGTCCCCGCGTTTGGAACTTGCAAGAATCAACTTGGCCAGAAGTTTCTCNGGTTTTTGCGTTGGGTGGTCGGTGTTTTCCGGCATCGACCAAAATGGAATGGAGATATCGGTCCACAGATTAGACGGATGGGTTNNACGATAGTTACCGNGAGCAGTTTGCTCCCAGTCTTTTGGTTTCCCAGAAGCGCTACGATAGGGTGCCAGCACCTTNCGCTTTAGCTTTACAGCTTCAACATCAAAGTAGTAGTCCTTGGAGACGGTACAAAACCAAATATCCTCGGAACAGTTTTTCCAATTGGTTTTCGCGCCTCGACCTTTTTCCCGCTCCCAGGTGATGCGATTTCGGATGATAAAGTGCTGCTCGAGCACGGATTGAATAGGTTTGGAGGACTGCCAGTCGCAGCAAACGTACAAAGAGGCATCCTCTTTCAAACAACGTTTCAGCATAGGAAGCCAAGATTCCAACCAGCTTTTATAAGACTGCACAGACTTTTTAGCAAAATGACTGCTGCCGTACTTTTTGCTCAGGTTGTACGGCGGATCAATGACCAAGAGGTCGATGAAATCGTCCGGCAAAAAATCTAAAGCAGCGCATAGATCCTGGTGAATGACTTTGCCGTCAATCTGGTTNGCTGAACTAGGGGACTTAAGAGTAATGGTCTGCTGTAGCAGTGAGAGTTGTTCGTTGTCATCAATGGTCAGAGTGCGGTTTCTGGGTGCTCTTTGCTTCATGTCTCGTCAGTCTTATCTCTTTTCAGTAAAGCTCCAATTAANGAGCAGTTGCGCAAATTCGAGCAGGTAGTCGACGCGTTATAGTACCTGCAAACGAGTCACGGGCGGCGTACCTTTCTTTCCGAGCGAGGGTATCTCTGGGNTGAAAGCGCCGACTTAATGTAAAAAATATTTGACATTTAGTTAATCGTATTTTACATAGGGTCTTGAGTCTATTGGATCGAATGCTGAGAATTTTATGGTGGTGCGTAGCGGTACATTGCGTTGGTTAGGCAGTTCGTTGGTGATGGTAAATCTGGCAATGCTGATTTACTGGGGCTGGGGAACGCTGTTTTTGCTGGGTCTCGGCTTTGGCTGCGTCCTATGCGCTGCAGGCTGGTGGGCTGATGCAATCGATCTGAGTACCGAAGTGCCACTGTTGGTTTCTCTGATAGGTGTGTTGACCATTTTTGGTAATTACTTCTACTTTGTGTTCACGAACCCAGACGATATAAGAGCGGGCTTGTTGCAGTTTGTTGGCGCGGTGGTTTTGCTCATCATCATCGAGGTGGTGACCTACTCGCTGGTAGCGGCTGGTGGCTCTGGCGTTGAGACCGATGAACGAGACCGCGCCATCAGGCGTGCTGCAAGCCGTTGGGGTTATGGTGTGTTAGTGGCTGGCGTTTGGGTGCTTATTGGCCAGTTGGTTTTGGATGTGGTGTTTGAGCGCGTGGTTTTAGGCGGTTATCTAACTGCCAACTTGTTGTTTCTTGTTTTTATCACCGCTGAGTTAGTCGAGCTGTTAGCAAGGCTTATGTATTACCGTTTGGGCATTAACCGTGCCTAATATTGATAACCAAGTCCGTCGGTTACGCTTCGAGTCCGGTGAGATGTCTCAGCAGGCGTTGGCTGACGCAGTGGGCGTAACCCGCCAAACAATAATTGCCATCGAAAAAAACAAGTACTCGCCCTCGCTAGAGGTGGCGTTCAAAATTGCACAGGTTTTTCAATGCTCTGTTGAGCAGGTGTTCTCTTACCAATAGTAAAGCGTCGACAGGCTAGTCCGCCAACGCATAAGCGATCACGTGACCGCCGCCCTCATTAGCCGCAGGAGCCGCAGGTGCGTTGCCGTCGCCGGCGGAGTGATCGGCACCNACGCCTACCGCCGCTTCACCGGGGACTGTAAGCAAAACATATTGTTTGCCAGTNTTTGGGCTGACGTAGCTCATAGGTGTGGCGCTGGATGAAGCGTGCAGCGAGTCCGCATATAGNTCTTCGCCAGTGAACAGATCTAGCGCGCGGAAGTAACCGTCCATAACGCCGCCATTAAAGATTAAGCCAGACGCGGTAACGATGGAGCCTGCTGANTATGGGGTGCCCATCTCTAACGGCACACCTACGCGGCCGGTGGGGAGGGCAATAGCTGCTGTTCCCACGGGGCGTCGCCATATGATCTCCTGGGTCGTGAGATCAACAACAGCCATTTCGCCAAACGGTGGCTGGATGCATGGAATGCCCAACGGTGAAGTAAACAAGTCGACCCTTGCGGAGAACGGTGTACCTCGTTGCTGTCCCCCGATGCCGTAGCCGCGGGACGGACCTTCGCCACTGGTAATAGGGTCGTCCTCTCGGGGAACCATCTGCACGANAAACGGCAGATGCATATTATTCACGACCATGAGTTGACGACGCTCATCAACCGCCACGCTGCCCCAGTTCATGCCGCCGCCTGGGCCAGGGTAAAGCAAGGTACCCTGCTCTGATGGCGGTGTCATAGGGCCTTCATAGTGCACATTCAGAAACTTTTGACGGCAGGCGATTTGGTCGAACGGCGTCACGCCCATCATCAGGTTTTCGGTAATCGTTGGGTAAGCGAAAGACGGCATACCGGTAGAGAACGGCTGTGTTGGTGATGACCACTCGTTGGCGAGATTCGTTTCCGGNACGGAGCGCTCGGTGACCTCGGTGAGCAATTCTCCGGTCGCCCGATCGAGCATAAAAACTTCGCCACGCTTGGTGGGCATAATCACCGCTTTGCGGCGCTCACCAGCAAGAGTCAGATCTACCANCGTTGGTTGCGAAGGTACATCGTAATCCCAGATATCATGGTGAGTGGTCTGGTAATGCCAGCGTGTGAGGCCTGTTTTGGCGTCCACGGCAACAATGGAACTGGCGTATTTTTCCATAGCCTCAGAACGATGGGCACCAAAGTAGTCNGGGGTTGCGTTACCAGTAGGCAGGTAGACCAAACCTAATTCGTCATCAGCAGAGGTTAAGCTCCAAACATTAGGCGTGCCTCGAGTATAGGACTCGCCGTCCGGCGGAAGCTGGGTTTGACCTTCGCGGCCGATGTCCCAGGCCCAGGCCAGTTGGCCAGTCTTTGGGTCGTAAGCGCGTACCACGCCAGAAGGNTCCTCAATTTCCTGGTTGTCCATAACCCAACCGCCGACAACCAACACGCCGCTGGCGACGGTGGCTGGTGAGGTAACAAAGTAGTAGTACGGCTTAACCTCGCCCATACCCGCCAGTAGTGAGATCTGACCGTCGTCGCCAAAGTCTTCACATGGCAAGCCGGTGTTTTTGTCTACTGCGATCAAACGCGCGTCGGTGGTTGCGGTAAATATGCGCTCTTTGCATTGCTTGCCGTCTGGCACATCCTCAAGTTCGTAATACGTTACGCCGCGGCAGTTACCAAGCAAGCTGTAGGGTGGTGTTTCGTTTTTCGGATCAAAACGCCACCGCTCAGCGCCAGTGTCAGGATCTAGGGCGATCATGACGTTTTGCGCCGTGCACAAATAAACGCCGTCGCCTATTTGAATGGGGGTGCCGGAAAACCGCCCAGCTACCCCGGTGCGAATTTCCCATGCGCGCTGCAGTTGAGAGACGTTGTCAGCATTAATAGACTCGAAGGGCGCGTAGCGGGTTCCNGCCTTGTTGCCGCCGTAGGCGTGCCAGTCNGCGGAATTCTGCGCTGGACCGTAAATGGTCGGTTGGTAATCGCTGGTGTTACTACCAAATTGGTTAACGAGCATAGAAGCCAGTACTAACGCACTAGCGACCGCGGAAATCTGTACGCTGCGTAGGCTTACTAGTCGGGGCATTGGTTGCGGCCATAAGCCGCGGCGAACAAATGGCAGGCATAGCCACAGCGACAAAAGACCAACGACCCATATACGCGAGCCAACAGTCCAAAACCCTGTGCCAGATTCGTAAACCGCCCAGGCGAGCGTGAACAACAGCACACCACTGAACGTCACAAAGCCACGCGGGCGGCCGGCGAATAAATCCCAGGCCGAGAACAGCATCGCTAGCCCGGCGATAGCGTAATAGGGCGTGCCGCCNTTGGCGGCCAAGCCGACGCCCTGCCAAAGCAGCGTTGCTGCGAAAAGGCCGATGGCAACCGCCGTNATGCGCGGCGGTTTGACGGTTTTGTCGGTGGTAGCTGATTCAGACATAGGTGTTATCCGGGTTACGCAAGCATAGAGATCATTTGGTTCGNTGGGGTGTGGTGTCGCTAGCAGGCTTATAGCCAGCGAGCTTGTCGAACGTCAGTGCGGTGTCGACGCCCTCGGCAGCAATAACATCTTCGCGCAAGGTTGCGTAATCAAATGGGCTAATNAAAGTTTTGCGCGTGTGCAAGAAATACACGAGAACACCCCATGCATTGAGCAAAATGCACAAGCCCAGCACCTGCGGACGTATCAGATCGCTAAAAAATAGCAACATCAGACCTTGCAGCCAAAACTCGGGTTTTAGTAGCAGTACTGTGAGACCCAGGCGACCTGGTAGCAGGGTTGACCACAGCACCGGCAGAATAACCGCAAAGCTAATAAAAATGAGCTCGAGTTCGAAGCGCGTAACGAAGCCCTCTAAGGCGCCGTTAAGCGCCACCATGCCCAGCACGAAGCAAAGTCCTGCGTGCATTTTATGGCCGACTTTATGCTGCAGCATAACATAAGAGTTAGGTCTGCCAGCTATGTGCATCCAGGGTTTGGGTTTTAGCCAAAAGTCATCAAAAAGCTCGTACGTGCCTATGCCTAAGTAGACGATGGCCTCCACCCACAGGATGACGTTCAGACCTGGTGTAACGGCATAAAATTCGGTTGCAGTGAGCAAAATCCCCTCCGCTTCTTTGTTGCACCGCCGATGTTAACCATCATTTAGATTAATTGCTAAATTCATGTTGGAAATGCAGTGCAATCCCAACGCAAGCAGGCGAGGCAGACCATATGTCGGTAGTATTTAGTAATTGTAGTGACCACAGCCTCTCAACCCATTGGAAACGTATTAGACATGAACACTGTAGACATCGTTTTGCTTCCTGGTGACGGAATAGGACCTGAAATTACCAGTGCGGTGACCCGTGTGCTTGACGCTGCGGAGGTCAACATCAACTGGGTTCCTGCGTTGGCCGGCCAGAGCGCTCTGGACGCCGGATTAGACTTGTTGCCGCAACAGACCATGGACGCAATCAGTCGTTGCAAAGTCGCGTTGAAAGGGCCGTGTACGACGCCGGTAGGGAAGGGCTTCACCTCTGTCAACGTGGGTTTGCGCAAGGCGTTCGATTTATATGCCGCGGTGCGACCGGTGCGCAGCCTGCCAGGCGTAGCCTCGCGCTACGATAATGTCGATCTTTTTATTGTTAGAGAAAACACCGAAGGCTTATACAGCGGTGTAGAAAACGAGGTTACTCCAGGCGTTGTCATGAGTATGAAAGTCGCGACGCAAAAAGGCTGCGACAGGATTAGCCGTTGGGCGTTTCGATTTGCTAACCGTCGTGAACGACGCAAAGTGACCGTGCTGCACAAAGCCAACATTATGAAAATGACCGACGGTCTGTTTCTCAACTGTGCTGCAGATGTTCACGAAAATGATTACCCAAATCTGCAGTTTGAAACTGCAATTATCGACGCGGGCTGCATGCGCTTGGTGCAAGACCCTTCACAGTTTGATGTCTTGCTNCTGGAGAATTTATACGGCGATGTGGTCAGCGACTTATGTGCTGGCCTGGTAGGTGGTTTAGGCGTAGTACCAGGTGCCAACTTTGGTGACGAAGAAGCAATCTTTGAGGCCGTACACGGCAGTGCGCCAGACATTGCCGGTCAGAACATTGCCAATCCGCTGGCATTGTTGATGTCTGCTGTGATGATGCTCAACTATTTGTCCATTACGCTGCACGAAGAACACTTTGCGGAGTCTGCTGGGCGTATCCGAAATGCCTACGATGCGGCGTTGCAGGCNGGAGAGACCACTAAGGACTTGGGCGGTTCGCTGGGCACTGCCGAGTTTGCTGACGCACTTATCGCGCGGCTCGGATAAAATCGGCCGGAGTAAAATTGGGAGCACAGTATGTTGAATTTTAGTTTGCAGGACAAAGTGGCGGTCATTGGTTTAGATGACGGCAAGGCGAATGCTGTAGGACATGCCTTTGTCGACGCGCTGACCGAAGGCTTGGATCGAGCAGAAAAAGAAGCGGCGGCGGTTCTGCTTACTGGTCGAGAAGGCGTGTTTAGCGCAGGTTTTGACTTGAAAGAAATGGCCAAGGGAGTTGAAGAGCAAACTGCATTGGTGAATCGCGGTGCTGCGATGCTGTTGCGACTATTCTCTTTTCCGCAGCCCGTAGTAGTGGCCAGTGCGGGGCATGCGATTGCCGCAGGCGCTTTGGTTTTGCTGGCCGCTGATACTCGCCTTGGTGCCAGCGGTGCATTCAAGTATGGGTTAAACGAAACCGCGATTGGTATGTCGCTGCCACCCTTCGGTATGGAAATGGCAAAGTGCCGATTGTCCAAGCGCCACCAGACCCAGGCTATCATTCAGGCTGAACTATATGACCCTGATGTGGCCCAGCAGGTCGGCTACTTGGATCAGGTGTTGGCGCCAGAACAATTGTACGGTCAGGCGTTGCAGCAGGCGGCTGCGCTTGCTGAGTTACCGCATAAGGCCTACGCCAACGCCAAACTGGATGTACGGCAAGACTACATCGATCGCATTAGCGCGAGTTTGGCTGAATAACTAAGGTCCCCGGCACAGGCAGTATTTTATCCGCGGGGCTTACGATTGTGGGCCTGCTCTGCCGGCTCGGTAAAGACACAACTTTTTGGCTCCGGCCCCGCAATTGCTCCGCAGATACAATTGATGGTGGGACTTGATGAGCTACTAGCCTGGCAGTAGAATGCGTGCCGCTTTTGCGATCGTGAACGGTTTGCTGAGCCGTTAAAGTTAACGTCTCAGCGCCGTCAATAGTGCTAAAATGTCCGCCTAAGTCATTGTTTTGCATGGCTTTCGAGGTCTGAGCGTTGTGTTAACCAAATGGAGATGCCCATTAAAAAGGCGAATAAGCGAGTGGATCGCTCGCTGTTGAACGAAGACATTGTGGCCCCCAACGTCCGATTGGTCGGTGCGGGTGGGGAACAACGCGGCATAGTCAGTCGAGCGGAAGCTCTGGCAGAGGCCCAAGCCGCGGGACTTGACCTGGTGTTGGTTGCTGCCGAGGCAGAACCACCGGTATGCAAAGTCATGGATTACGGGAAACATCTGTTTGAGTTAAAGAAAACCAAGGCAGCACAGCGCAAAAAGCAAAAGCAAATCCAGGTGAAGGAGATGAAGTTCCGACCTGGAACGGAAGAGGGCGACTATCAGGTAAAACTACGCAACCTGAAGCGCTTTTTAGAAGAAGGCGATAAGGCCAAAGTGTCATTGCGATTTAGGGGCCGTGAAGTAGTTCACCCTGAAATAGGCATGTCTCTGATGAGCCGAATCGCTGAAGACTTGGACGATTTAGGTTCGGTGGAGTCCGAGCCCAAGTTCGAAGGTCGGCAAGTGATTATGGTGTTGGCGCCGCGTAAAAATAAAAAGGCGCCAAGCGCTCAGGCTGTTTCTTAATAGACTGAGCGGTACGGCGACCCTTGTCGCTTGCGAAATAAAATAATAAGAACGCAGAGTCATCTGTCGCCACGGACTGATTGTTCAGCAAGTGGCAAAAAGCGAAAACGTCTAAGACGTTTTTTCCATTGAATAGCGTGGAGTTAAGGCGTATGCCTAAGTTAAAAACACATCGTGGTGCTGCGAAGCGATTTCGTCGCACGGCTAGCGGTTTCAAGCGCAAGCAAACCAATAAGAACCATATTCTGACGAAAAAAGCGCCTAAGCGTAAGCGTCAGTTGCGCGGCATGGAAGACGTGGCGGCAGCCGACGTGCCAGCGCTGCGAACTATGTTGCCGACTAAGGCTCGATAGGAGGAACCATGCCTAGAATCAAGAGAAGCGTGGCCTCAAGAGCACGTCGTAAAAAAATCTTAAAAGCTGCAAAAGGCTACTACGGCGCGCGCAGCCGCACGTTTAAGGTAGCCAAGCAAGCCGTCATCAAGGCAGGACAATACGCCTACCGAGATCGCCGGCAGCGTAAGCGCCAATTCCGTCGTTTGTGGATTGTGCGCATCAACGCTGCAGCCCGGCAGCACGGCTTGTCGTACAGTCGCTTTATTGCGGGTCTCAAGGAAGCAGGCATCGAAGTGGACCGAAAAGTGCTAGCAGATATTGCTATGCACGAAAAAGACACTTTTGCAGCATTGGCTCAGCGTGTGCGGCCGGCGACTGAAGCCGAAGCCGCATAATGCAGGCGCGGCAACTGCCGCGCAGCCATCAACTTTCGGGAGACCCAATACGGTTTGAACCTAACGGTTCGCAAGGGCTTCCCGTGGATGGCAGAAAAAGAAAAGGGAAGACCANAAGCTTCCCTTTTTTTGTGGGCGCGAAGTAGCGCAAATATTGGAACAGACACATGGACATTGAAGACATCTTGCAGCGCGGTCAGCAACAGGTGGCCACGGCCATCGACCTGCGCGCACTCGATGACGTGCGGGTGGAGTTTTTAGGAAAAAAGGGCGAACTCACGACCTTGCTCAAACAATTGGGTACGTTGGCTGCGGACGAGCGGCCCGCAGCCGGTGCGCTAATTAATAAAGCTAAGGCTGCGCTGCAGCACGAAATCAATCTACGCAAGGAACAATTACAGCAGCAACAACTGGCGCAGACCCTTGTCGCAGATACTGTAGATGTAACTTTGCCTGGCCGTGAGCCAGCTCAAGGCAGCTTACATCCGGTTACTCAAGCAATGTACCGAATAGAAGACATCTTCACNGGTGCGGGATATCAGGTGGTGGCGGGGCGCGAGGTAGAAAACGACTATTACAACTTCGCTGCGTTGAATATCCCTAGTCATCACCCGGCGCGAGCCATGCACGACACCTTCTACTTTGGCGATGGCACGCTGTTGCGCACGCACACCTCGCCAAGCCAAGTGCATACGATGGAGCAACAAGCACCGCCGATTAGAGTGATATGTCCGGGTAGAGTTTATCGGCGTGACTCTGATCTAACCCACAGTCCTATGTTTCATCAGGTCGAGGGGCTGGTGGTGGACGAAGACATAAGTTTTGCCGACTTAAAAGGCACGGTAATAGATTTTTTGCAGCGCTTTTTCGAAAAAGAGTTAGCGGTGCAGTTCCGGCCCTCGTATTTTCCATTCACCGAGCCCTCGGCAGAAGTCGACGTGCAGTGCGTTCACTGTCTTGGTAAAGGGTGCCGCGTATGCAGTAATACCGGCTGGCTAGAAGTCATGGGCTGCGGATTAGTGCACCCCAATGTACTTGCTATGTCTGGTATAGATACAGAGGTTCATTCTGGCTTTGCCTTTGGATTTGGTGTTGACCGCTTGGCAATGCTGCTGTTTGAGGTCGACGATTTGCGCTTATTCTTCGACAACGACATGCGCTTTTTGCGGCAATTCGCTTGACGGTAGCAGACAGGAATACAACATGAAATTCAGCGAAGCATGGCTTAGACAGTGGGTTAATCCAGCGTTAGAGCGCGACGCGTTGTTACAACAATTAACCATGGCGGGCTTAGAAGTAGACGGCATAGCTGCCGCCGCCAAAGAGTTCAGCGGCGTGGTGGTCGCGCGCATAGAAAGCGCAGAGCAGCATCCAGACGCAGACAAGCTACGGGTGTGTCAGGTCAGCGACGGCAGCGACTCTTTTCAAGTTGTGTGTGGTGCGCCCAACGCTCGAGCCGGGTTAGTTACCGCATTCGCAAAAGTCGGCGCAGTGCTGCCTGACGACTTCAAAATCAAGCGAGCCAAGCTGCGTGGTGTCGAGTCATTTGGCATGTTGTGCAGTGCCGCAGAACTGGGTTTGGGTGATGATCACAACGGTATCGTCGAGCTAAGCAGCGGTTTGGAGATTGGTCGCGACGTGGCAACTGCCATCGGCGCAGAACTGCCCCTAGACGATATTACGGTTGATCTAGACCTAACTCCTAACCGTGGTGATTGTCTATCCATAAAAGGGCTCGCTCGGGAAGTCGGGGTGCTTAACAACACTGCGGTTACGTATCCAGAAATAACCCCAGTCGACAATCGCAGCGAACGCGCGTTGCCGATAACGGTAGAGGCAACTGCACAATGCCCACGGTATTTAGGGCGAGTTATAGAAGGTGTGGATTTGTCGCAACCGACTCCGTTATGGATGAGTGAGCGGTTACGCCGCTGCGGGTTGCGTAGCATTGATCCTGTGGTGGATGTCACCAACTACGTGTTGATTGAGCAAGGCCAGCCCATGCACGCGTTTGACCTTAGTCGCCTAAATGCTGGTATTAACGTGCGCATGGCCCAGGCGGGAGANAGATTAACGCTGTTAGATGGCCAAGACGTTGAGTTAGACCCAGAGACCTTAGTAATCGCCGACGGCGTGGGCCCTGTGGCCATTGCTGGTGTCATGGGCGGCAAGCACTCAGGCGTGCAAAGCGACACTCGCGACCTCATGCTGGAATGCGCATTCTTCTCGCCGCTGGCGATCGCTGGAACAGCGCGTCGCTACGGTTTGCATACTGACGCATCGCACCGCTACGAACGTGGAGTAGATGCACAACTGCAGGAGGCAGCGCTACATCGAGCAACCCAGTTGCTTATTGATATCGTGGGAGGCAATCCAGGCCCCATTATTGCGGCAACGAGCGAGCGCGATCTGCCCGCCATGGGGGTTGTAAACCTGCGTCAAAGCCGTTTGCAAAGTGCACTGGGTGTGACAGTAGAGGCAAACACAGTTGACGAAGCCCTAGAGCGATTGGACTTCGCCGTGAGTGTGCGCAAACAAACTGATGCCGGCGTTGAGTGGCAGGTGATGCCGCCATCGCATCGGTTTGACATCGCCTTAGAGGCCGACCTTATCGAAGAAGTGTGCCGGATCTATGGTTACAACAACATTCCAAGCACGGCGCCGTTGGCGCGTCCGCAGCTGGCGCAAGTGCCGTTAGCACAGCATTCAGAAGCGCAGTTGAAACAGCAATTCGTACGCTTAGGCTTTAACGAAGTTATTACCTATTCTTTTATTGATCCACAGTGGCAAGCCGCGTTTGCACCCGCGCAAAAAGCTCTGGAGCTGACTAACCCAATGTCGTCGGAACAATCGGTGATGCGTACGACCCTGCTGCCTGGTTTGGTGCAAGTGGCAAAAAACAANTGCCTACGTCAGCAAACGACAGGGCGAGCATTCGAGACNGGACTGGTGTTTGTGCCTGGGGGCGATGAGCTCGTGCAGCGCTCCATGATCGGCGGCGTGCTTTGGGGTGATCGCCATCTACAAAGCTGGCACCAAGCGGGTACGCCGGTCGATTTTTTCGATGCCAAAGGTGTCGTAGAAGCCTTGTGTCATTGGAGCGGACNAGCAGCCANTTTTCGGCCCATTGAAGACCCAACCTTGCATCCAGGACAAAGCGCCGAGGTGGTAATGGCNGGTCAAGTCATAGGGCGAGTCGGCTTAGTGCATCCGCAGCTACAAGCGCAAGTTGATGTACCGCCAGTGTTTGTTTTTGAGTTATTTAGCGAAGCGGTGTTGGCGAAAGCCCANCGTCGACATCAAGGCGTATCGAAATTTCCTCAGGTGNGCCGCGATCTAGCAGTGGTCGTGGAACGTAAAGTACCGGCAGCAGCATTGTTACAAACCGTGCGAGAGGCCGTCGGCGACAAGTTGGTTGACGTGAGGTTATTTGATGTATACGAAGGCGAAGGCATTGATTCTAATGAAAAAAGTTTAGCGTTAGGCTTGACCTTGCAGAGTCAAACGACCACATTATCTGAAGAGGATATCAACAAGCTCGCGGACGCGGCGTTGCAAGCGATGACAACACAGCATTCAGCAAGACAACGCTAGAAAAACCCAGAAACCGCGCAAAAGAGCGAATTTCAGCGTTAGGCAGACAGCNNGTTCGCACGCGTAAAAGAATAATAAACAGCAATAAAGAAGCAGAATCAGGCGGTCCNAGCCGACGNACACAGCGGNTGACAGATCAAAAAGCGAAGATGCGACAGATGCAAAAAAGGCAGCCTGGAGTTCATCGCGATGAAGAGTTAAGGGAAGGAAAATACAGTGGTGGCACTGACGAAAGCTAAAATGGCTGATCAACTATTCGATGAATTAGGGCTGAATAAAAGAGAAGCCAAAGAGATCGTAGAGTTATTTTTTTCGGAAATATCGAAATCGTTAGAAGACAACGTGCAGGTAAAACTCTCTGGCTTCGGCAACTTTGATCTGCGCGAAAAAGGCGAACGCCCAGGGCGCAATCCGAAAACCGGTGAAGAAATACCTATAACCGCGCGACGAGTGGTTACCTTCCGGCCGGGCCAGAAACTAAAGGCTCGAGTAGAAGCTTACGCAGGCTCTCCCCTACAGCCGGATATAGAGCAATAGCGCGTGCTAGAACCCGGCGGCAACGGCGAATTACCCCCAATACCTGGGAAACGCTACTTCACCATTGGCGAAGTAAGCGCGCTGTGTGACGTCAAACCGCACGTATTGCGCTATTGGGAGCAAGAGTTTCCGCAGCTAAAACCGACCAAGCGTCGTGGCAATAGACGTTACTACCAGCGTCAAGACATCATCATGATCCGACAGATACGCGCATTGTTATACGAGCAGGGTTTCACCATAGGTGGGGCGCGTTTGCAATTGGGCAGCGACAGCGCGAAAGACGACATAACCCAATTCAATATGCTGGTGAAGCAAACGCTAACAGAGCTAGAAGACATACTTCGCGCGCTTAAAGCTTAAACACCAAAGCACAGCAAGAGTCGTGCGCGCAAAAATGACAAGGCCAACCCTCGGAATTGCTGTCGTATTATTACTGTCAGCGAGCGCTATTCGCGGCGAGCCGATACCCCGAGATTCAATTTATCGCTACGAAGCGCGTATGGCGTTAATTAACGCGGGCATACTCAGCCTCGAGATAGGCCGCAGCGACGGAATCTACGAGGTGCT
>NHET02000056.1 GCA_002170355.2 Gammaproteobacteria bacterium TMED92 | reverse complement strand
CTCTCCCCGCCCCCCCTGCCCCTTCCCCTGGAAATTGGGTAGGGCCGCTGCCGCTGCCGACGCGCGTATGTTAATCCTTGCCCACCGCAATACTCGCACCCGCGGCCGTGAGAGCCTCAGTCGAGGGACCATCGAGAACTACTACAAAGGCAGCTTGCTGTTTGCCAACGACGGCGAGTGCTGGGGTCTTTAACCTCAATCAGCTGCCGCGCGCAAGTAATCTAGCGCCAACTCTGTCATTGCCTGTACTGCCGGTGCCAACGCAGCTTCGTCGACATAAAAGAACGGTGAGTGGTTCGGTATGGCTTGCGCTTGAGTCAATTCTGGCGGCCTGGCCCCAATGAAAAAGAAAAAGCCTGGTACCTGTTCCTGAAAGAACGAAAAATCTTCAGCGCCAGTCACTCGGGCCGACTCGAACACGCCACGTTCCCCGTAAACACGCTTGAGCGTTGGCACCATTTGTTCGGTCAGCGCCGGGTCATTGAACGTTACCGGAACTCCGGGGTCTATCTCGACTTTGGCTTCAGCGCCCATGGCAGACGCAGTGCGCTCTGCAATTAGGCGTATTTTTTCATGTATCGAATTGCGTACATTGGCGTCGAAGGTACGAATGGTGCCGCTCAATGTGGCAGTCTCCGGCACGATGTTGTTGCGTACCCCAGCAGCAAAGGAACCTACAGTTACCACTGCGGGATGCTGAGTGATATCTATCTGACGGCTCACAATGGTTTGCAGTCCATTGACAATTTGTGCACCAACAACAATGGGATCGACCCCTGCCCAAGGGCGCGCACCATGGGTTTGCTTGCCTTGAATGTGAATATCAAAGCGTTGCGCGCTGGCCATAAACCCAAGGGCGCGGTAACTGGCGGTACCAACTTCGCTGCCCTGGGAGATGTGTAAGCCAAAGATTGCGTCGACCTCGGGGTTGTTTAGCACTCCTTCTTCGATCATAAGTTTTGCACCGCCTTCCTCGCCTTTAGGCGGCCCTTCTTCGGCGGGTTGGAACACAAACTTGATGGTACCGGGCAACGTTTCGCGCATGCCCGCCAGGATCTCTGCAGCACCCATGAGTATTGCCATATGATTATCGTGGCCACAGGCGTGCATGACACCTACTTCGCGGCCCTCGTACTCACTGCGTTGTTTAGAGGCGTATGGTAAGCCGGTCTTTTCTACCACCGGCAGAGCATCCATATCAGCACGCAAAGCCAACACCGGGCCTGGTTTACCGCCTCTAAGCAACCCAACGACGCCTGTTTTTGCAACGCCAGTGGTTACCTCCAAGTCCAGCGCTCGCAAATGCGCGGCAATGACTTTGGCGGTTCGAAACTCACGATTCGACAACTCAGCGTGTTGATGAAAATCGCGCCGCCAACTGATTACATCATCGATGACCTCCGCGACCTGCGCTTCCATCGACGCTGCATTTGCGCTCGCAACCGAGAAACTTAAAGTCAGGACCGCAGCGGTTGCCTGGAGTGTTCGATATGCCATGTCTTTATTCCTGTTGGCGCGGCACGCGCAGCATCAGCAGCTTAACAGCACAACAATTGGCCGCAATAAATGACCCTTGTCAAAACCAATCAATCTACTGCCGTAAAGCCCAGCCGTGCCTGCATTTCGGACTCAAACTCTGGGAAGTAACGAGCTATATCTGGCAAGTCAAACGCTTTAAGAATCGCGGTGTTTGGCTCACGCTCAAGCAAGAATTGAAAAGCATTTAATAGCACCCATTCGTGGGTAGTCGTCGCACCACATAGCTTGCGGTAGTACTCCTGTGACATATGCACACGGTGCTCAGTTTCTTGCGTGATTGCGATCTCACCTTGTTTCAAGTTGGTGCCCACACGCTGACCAACCACCACCTCGTAGACATCCGCTGCAACCATATTCACACTGATCATTAGACTCTTTGTTACACCCCCCGAGCCATGACTATGACCGAACTGAGCGACCTTTGCACAAATTTGCAAACAATCTGGCATGAGCAGATCCCGCTGTCTAAAGCCATGGATATGCACATCGTATCGTTTGCCAATGACACACTAACCTGTCGCGCCAGTTTGGCGCCCAACGTCAACGTGCACGGCACCGCATTTGCTGGCAGTTTGTACGCGATTCAGGCACTCACGGGCTGGGGCATGATGTACTTGCAGTTACAATTGCACGAACTAGATGCTTCCATAGTCATTGCCAACGGCAACATCGACTACACCAAACCTGTAGCAGAGCACATTGTCGTACGTTGCCAGTTTGGCCAGCACGCGAAAACCATGCAGCAGCTCGAAGTAATAGGCAAAGCACGTTTTCAGTTGAGTTGCGAGGTGCTCGTTGGCGATGGCTCGTGTGCTGGCCGCTTTACCGGCGACTACGCCGTCAGATTGAATCGCTAACGCACCCTTGCGGCAATTCTGAGCATAAGCGCCACTAGACCGAGCGCTGCTATCGCCACATAGAGAACCTCGCCGGTGGCGATGGCGACCCCTGCAAAGNCCTGCATGAAGATGAGCCAAAGGTAATGCATGCCGAAACGATGCACCCGCGACCACCACAATCCCATACGCCGTTGGGCTGCTCGATTGCTGGTGAGCGCCATAAACCAAATCAACACATAAGCCAGTCCGCCAAAAACAGCAGTAGTTGTTTCTAGTGTCTCCTCGGTGAGCACAAACAGCGCGACAATGTAACCAAAATGCGCTGTGTGAGTTATCGCCGCAGACAGACCAAAATAGCGTCTATGCCGCAGCAACCAACCCCCGGTGCCGGTAAGCTGATGCCACGGACGCGCAATGTAGGCCAGCAGTAACATAGCGAATGCCAATCGCGCAGTTACCCGCAAGGCGTACCCCAGTTCGTCGCGTAAACCGCTCTCTGGCGTTAACCATAGCAGTACAAACGTGCTTANTGCCGACAGCCCGACAATCCACCAACCAACCAATGCTGGGTTGTCAGCGCTGCTTAGCGTCTTTGTTGCGTTCGACATGTTGGGTGAGCTCCTCTGCTTGCTTGAACGTCAAGGTGCTGAGCTGACCGGTAACTGCTACCGCAGCACCATTGCGGCGCGTCGGAAGAAACTGCCAGCTGCGCACGGCTTCCAGCGCCGCGCTGTTGAATACCTGCGCAGGCTGCGCGTCAACGACGCGNGCGTTAACGACCTTGCCAGCCAACGTAACGTCGTAGGCCACCGTGACATAACCTTGGATCTGCTGAACGCGCGCAAATTCCGGATAAACGGGGCCGTCGCCAGCAATTANCAGCGCGGGCCGATTNTCGCTGGCACAACCGGCAAGCCCGAATATCAACACAGCAACTCGACATGCCCAAGGCATTTAGGTGACCAGGAATTGTCGCTGTGGGTCGTTCGCTGGATGCGGCTGGCCGCCGCGAGGGTGAATCATCGCGCCTTCAGGGGCGTACTGGAGAATGTAAGTCTTGCGAATGTCCTGCGTCAGATTAGGGCCTGTACGATGTGGCGTTAGGCTTGAAAACACCGCAACGGAACCGGCTTTTACCTCTAAGNACCGGGCATTTGCCGGCTCGCCAGACAGGCACTCAAACCCCGTAGACGTCCATTCATGCGCCAAGNTTCCATGGGTGTGCAAGCCCGGTGCAATCCACGGACAGCCGTTCCCTACTGTGGCGTCCGTTAACGCTATCCAACAGGTCAAGTACTGCTGCGGGTTTACATAGTTGTAGCCATTGTCTTGATGCCAGGGAAAGTCGTCCGCTGTACCTGGTCGCTTGTACACCAATTGGTCCCAATACAGTCGCACCTCTGGGCCGATCAAATCTCGCACCAGCCTCTGCATGACCGGGTGCCGTGCAAATTTACGTGCCTGCTCAGACAACAACACGGCGTGGGCGCAAAACACAATTTCGTCGGGGCGCGCGATCGTCGGCATTTGCGGGTCAATATCCTGNAGGTCTGCGTTGCGCTGAGCTTCCAGTGGATCCAATTCCGCCAGCAGATCTGCGACCTCGGCGGCAGTAAATGCGTCGTGTAAAACAAAGCCACCGGTTTCGTTATAGCTTTGCACTTGCTCAGCACTGAGATAATTCCGCGCTCCCGCGGCATGCTGCCANGAGAATTCTTTATTTAGTGGATGCAATTTCATGCCTTAAGCATGACACTGCCGAATNGGGGTTGCCAATAGCCCAGATTGTCTGTCGAGGCTAATCCATGATTAACAACGCAAACAAGCCGGTGCCTGAAAAAGCTCAGGAACCTGCGCAAGAGCAGAACGAGTTACCGCCTTTGACGTTACTGCAAATGCTCGGCAGCACACTCGCCGCAGCGTTTGGCGTGCAGTCCCAAGCTCGACGCGAGCGTGATTTCGCCCGCGGTAAAGCTAGCCATTTCATTCTTATGGGCATTGGCTTTACTGCGATATTTGTCCTTGTGATGGTGCTCGTGGTCAGGCTGGTATTGAGCCAGCTCACATAGTCTCAAGCGTTCTGCTATTGCGCATTGTTACTGTCCAGATTAGTGCAAATGCTCCATCGCCGCTTTTTGCAGTGTCGGTTGAGCGTTCGCGAATTGCTCCAATAAGTTCAATTGCGCCCGCGCCCGTTGCAGATTTTCGCCTCTCGCGGCGACGCGAAAATAACGATCACCGCACAAGTGATCGGTAACAAACCGTACCCCTAGAGTCAGCGCCATATAGCCGGGCGCAAGGCTCATCTGCAATGCCGTGGTTGCCGCCGCTTGCGCAAACGTCTCGCGCCCCTTCGCAAAGCCAACCACACAAGCAACAAACTGATCTAACTCGACAACCCCATTGCTGAACGCCACCGACCGCACCAGATCGCCAAAATCCCAGGCCCAGTGACCTAGGCCTACCGTGTCCAAATCAATCACGGCAAGTGCGGTATCTGCGCGCTGGTGAAACAGCACATTATTAATTTTGCAGTCGCCGTGTATGAAGCAGCGATCTTCACCAAGACTGTCGACAAGATCTTGGTGGGTATCTATAAGCCTGACCAAAACTTCGGGCACGGCCCCCGCTGGTGCTGTTTGCAACTGCTCGCGATACTCACGCATATATCGGCGCAACTGCAGGAAGTCCGCGATAGACGGCGTCCAGGACGGCGGGTTGAAACTAACTAAGGTCCTTTGCAAAGCACCAAAAGCCTGCGCAGCCGACTCTACTTGTTGGAGATTAGAAAAAGGCTCGATTACCCGACTGTTTTCAATGTAGCGCCAGACCCGCCAAGTTTTGTCACCGCAGTTATAGACTAAATCGCCGCTCACGGTCGCCACCAATTGCGGTATCGAATAGACATCGGCGAAACCCTGGTCAGCCGTCAGGTGGTGCACAAGTGCTTGGGTTTGTGTGGTCATTTGGTATGGGTCAACAAATACCTCTCGGTTTACCGCTTGTAGAACGAAACGCTCGGTACTGCCCGCCAGCGTTACCAAAAAAGTGTCATGGATATGTCCATTACCGAGCGTCGACAGTTGCGCCCCATGCCACCAAGCAGCGGCCGCTTGGAGTGCTGTTGTGGCAATCAATGTCATTCGTAGCGATGTAAGTGGTTGAGCAAATGCGGCAGCAACGCTGGCATGTATTCGCCGTGGGGCCGATATGACTCTTCAATCAAAGCAGCGGCCTCCGCGGTAGCGCGGTCGCCCCGGATTGCAGCTTGAGTCAGTTTGAGCGCGGCGAGATTGGCTTCGATCGCCTCTCTCACGCCGCTGTCGTCGATCGACCAAGGTTGACTCAGCGCTTGCCCGCAAACCTCAATCAGCGACTCAAACCCCGTGGCGGCAGATAAACTTTGCGCAACTAAGCTTTCCGGCAACAAGAAGTCGACAACTCGATTGAGCGGTGTTGCCACGGTATACGGTCGCGCCTGAGGCATTTCGCTGCCTTGTAGACGCGCTTGCATGGCTTGCTCGCCGAGCAAGCGGCTGTACCACTTGGTGGGTTCGAGCCATTGCACCGCGTTGATCTGCGCTGGCGTCAAACCCAGCTGCTGCAAACAATGATGTTGATGTTGGCTGCAAGACAGCTCTGGATAATCAAGCATTACGTTAAGCCGCCGGTAAAAGTCTTGCACATCTGTACAGTCCGCCGCAGACCAGAGTCGTTCGGCAATCGCGGGCAACCTGCTCCACAAGCGCATTGGTAGCGTTACTGCATCTACCAACTCTGCCCACAAACAGGCCTCGCCGCCGAGCACCTGCGCATTCGCCACGTCATCAAGATTGATCGCGCCTTGGCGCCACTGATGGGTCCAGCTCAAGGCAGGCGCGACGTGCGCCAAACGCAGATCTGTTGCCAGATCATCTTCCATCTGTAACCAGATATTTTGCTCGGCTTCTGGATCAAACCGGTAGTGAATGTCTGCTGGAAAATGCAGATCTAAATAATAGGGGGCAGACACAATGCACGGTCGTGGTACAGCCAGCGCTCGATCTCTGGTGGTCGCGCCACGCCAGTTCTGCACTACGCAATCAGGCATGTGCTCGTGCAGTACTTCATCCCAACCAATGATTTGTCGGTCTAGACCCGCCAATATCTGTTGCAAGCGAAGCAAAAAATAATTCTGTAGACCACGGGCATCTTGCAACTTATGTTCTGCTATGAACGCTTGCACGCGCTCAGAGCGCTGCCACCATTTCGGCTTAACCTCATCGCCACCCACGTGTACGAAGCGGTCTGGAAACACTTCGGCCACCTCCGCAAACAACTTAGCTAAGGCGTCGAAAACCAGCTCTTTGGTTGGGTCAAGGCAGCCAGGATGAACACCAAATCGCTGACTCGGTAGAGCCTTTTCACAACCCCACTCTGGATAAGCCAGCAACCAGTGATTCACATGCCCAGGCACATCTAGTTCTGGAATGACGCGAACGCCGCGATCCGCCGCATAGGCCACTAATTGCCGCAACTGCTGCTTTGTGTAGTGGTCGTCACTGGCGAGCCGCGGCCAAACTTCACTGCCAAAACGAAACCCCTGATCGTCAGATAGATGCAAATGTAAGACATTCATCTTCAACAGTTGTAAGCCATCTACCACTGCGAATAGCTGCGGCAGCGGAATAAAGTGCCGGGTCACATCCAGCATCAATCCGCGCCATGCGAATCTTGGGTGGTCAACAATGTGCACATCCTCGGGCAACGTATCTGCTGTCATCAACTGACGCAGTGTTGTTAGCGCATGCAAGGCGCCCCAGGTGCTGCGAGCACGGATGTCGATACGCAGCGCCGTGAGCCGCAGCTCAAAGCTCTCCTGCATGCCTGCTTGGGGGATTACTTCGGTATTTGGTAGCGCCACCGCAATATCTATTGGGCCACAGCGCGACCCAGCTAAGATTCGGTCTATGTAGGCTTGCACGCGGCGGTCGGCTGCGCTTGACCATTGCACGGCAGTGACCCCACGATCTTCCGAGCTCGCCGCTCCGCTGCGACAGCGCAGCTCCTGGGGCCACGGCAACAGGCTCAGTGACGCAGTCTGTGCTTCCGTCATTGTTAAGTCCTTACTCCTCGCCACGCGCACAATTTACCTCACCAATGGCTCAGCTTCAGCATCTTCAGCCGGACCAGCAACAGGTTCAGGCGTATCCTCAAACTGTCCAGTAACGTAGACTGCGATGCTGCAGGAAGTCTTCGCGACACCGAGACGCAGTTAGACCAATAGGATCGATATCTTGGACATTAAACAACGTATGCAGGAAGTTCTGCGCGCTGAGGCCGAAGCCATTAACGCTATAAATGTTAGCCAGGACTTTGTGGCGGCGGTAGAAGTCATGCAGCAATGCACCGGCAAGATTCTTACTACCGGCATCGGCAAGGCCGGCCACATTGCGAAAAAGTTTGCCGCCACATTGTGCTCAACTGCTACGCCTGCCGACTTTATTCATCCCGCTGAGGCTGCGCACGGAGATCTCGGTTTGGTGGGCGCGAACGACGTTATGATCGCGTTTTCAACCAGCGGCAAAAGCCGCGAGGTCATCGAGATCTTGGAAATGTCCCGGCAACTGGGCGTAACCACCATAATTGGCGTAACTTCGCATCCTGACTCTGAGCTGCGCGAGCACTCGGACTTGGTTCTAGACATGGGCGTAATCACCGAGCCGTGCCCGCTTGGTCTGACGCCAAGCGCCTCTATGGCGGTCATGTTGGCGATCAGCGATGCCATCGCGTTGGCCCTGTTAGAACAAAAGGGTGTGACTCGCGAGGACTATGGGCTACGTCACCATGGCGGCTATTTGGGCAAAGCCGCGCGCAGCGGCTAGGTGCGCCGCAGCGCGGTCTATTCGGGCAAAAACTCTAGCCGCCAACTATAGTTTACGTCAGCCCTGAAACCTAGTTTGTGCAGAAATTCTAGGGGCTCGTCGTGGTTTACAACTAAACCTGAACCGCTTTTACTCTCGGCCACACCCATAGCATGACCGGCTACCCAGCGCCCAATGCCTTGGCGGCGCAAGTCTGGCAGCACCGCTAGCCAATTTAGACCGAAGTAGCCTCGCGGCGCCACGGCGCTGGTAAGCGCATACGCCGCGACAATACGCCCATCGAGCTTTGCCACTCTCAGCAAATCAGCGCCTCTACCGAACTGAGCCTGAAACTCTGAGAAGTAGGTCGGAAGGTCCGCGGACTCCGCCCGATACATCTCGATCTGTCGAATATTAAGGGTCACACGACTCACCAAAAATTAAAGTTCAGCGCCNCAACCGCGCCAACGCGGCAAACACGCGTCCAGGCCAGCTGGCTGTCGCAGTCGGTGGTTGGCCATACAGATCGCGTACCAACGAGGCCGCCATGAGTTGATAACGTGGCCATTCGTCTGGCGTCTGCCAACAGTCCTCGCCGAACAGCGTACGGTAACGATCAAGGTAGCTCGGCAGCACGCGCTCGGCAAAAGCCTGGCCCTGTGGATTTAGATGCTGCTCTGTTAGNTCGGCTCCCAAAGCGACAAATAACGCGCTCACCGGCCCCTCTTGAAANCGGCAACGCGCGACTGTTTCAGCATGCTGCTGCTCCACTGTTGGATTGAGTAATCGGTGTTGTAAACAAAACGCTGTAAAGAAGCCCAACGGGATACAAGCTTGNCTTAGCCCTGCGGCGTGAGGCAGATATGCGTCAACGCTCGCCCAGTTCATTATGGGGCGAAGCTCGAACGCGCGCGAATGCCCCAGCGACCAGCGTTATCTTTTTGCAGCACATACAACGATTCGAAACTTGCGATAGGTTGCTGTTGCGCATCGTAGCGGGTGAACTGCACCGCCATATGCACTTTGTTCGTACCTGCCTGCACAACATCAATATGGTCCCACGCACTGCGCTGCCAGTTGTTGCGGCGCGCGAAAGCCGCAAAGTCCATCTGCTGCACAAACTCCTGCTTAGACGTATGCACAACGACCCTACCACTGCTCACCCGTATGTGCGGGAACAGCATCGTATCGGCCCAACGAACAGGGNCTTGTGCGTTAAACGTGNGCATATATCGGTACATCACGTCGGCGGCGGCGGCNATCGCCTGGTCTTGGCTAACACTTAGCTCTTTCGCTTGTACACTAACGGTAATCGGCACTTGAATTTCCGCATTGACGTTGTCGTCGGCAGCGAGCTGAAAGGTCCAGAAATACGATAGTAGGGCAGCGCAAACGAATTTCGCGTGACTTTGCATATCGTAAAACTCCTTGTAATCTTTTGGTTGACGATTCTTAAAGCCCTGAGCTCACCATTTGAGTTCACAGCAAAGAATTATTAGGGGAGAGTTATGATCCAGCAACCATTATGCAAATACCGCAACAATTATTGGGCAATGATCTGCTGTATTGTCCTAATCAGCCCAATGAGTTTTGCGGCGGGCTCTGGCATTGAAGACATGGAACCGCCCTTCGGCAGCGGCTACACCCCAGAGCTGGAATCCGAAAAACTCACCAACAAAGGCTATCGTAGCTATCAACAAGCGTTGTACTACGCAACAAAAGATACGCCAAACGGTGATGCTAAATCGCGCACGGCGCTGAAAAACGCCGAGCGGTTTTTGCGGCGCGCGGCCAAAAAAGATCAAAAAAATATCCGCGCATTTGCTTTGTTAGGCACAGTATTGGCACTACGCGATCAACCACGCAAAGCCATTGGAGCATTTAATTTTGCTTTGCAGTTAAACGCTAAGTACTACGATGCGTGGCTGCAGCGAGCGAAGGTACTGCTGCAGATGGGTTTGTTGGAAGATGTACGAAAATCCTTCGTGGTGCTAGAGCGCAACGAGCCCGAGATGGCGACCGATCTCTTGGCCTCTATCGACGGCTGGATTGCAGCACGGCAAGGCAGATTACAAGTAAGCCCGTTGACCGAACCAGAGAACCAGTTTATTTCGTGGCGCACGGCGCACAACGGCTAGTAAGGTTTAATTGGGTTTATCACCGCGCAACGTCACGCGATGCATTTTGCGGTGCTGAGGAAAAAAGTCATTCACCGGCTTATGTTGGGTCGAGCGGTTATCCCATATCGCCACTGTACCCGGCTGCCAAGCCAGCCGAACCGTATGCTCATCTGCGACTACGTGCCGATACAACAGCTCCAGCAAGTGCTGACTTTCCAACGGCGATAGCTCCTTGACGCGCGTAGTAAAGAGAGGGTTAACGTAAATACTCTGCGCGCCAGTCTCGGGATGAGTGCGCACCAAGGGATGTTCTACTGGCGGATTTTGCGCAATGGCCGGTGCCAGACGTTCTTGGCCACCTGGCTCCGCTAAAGATTCAGCGAACCCGTGAGCGAAGTCGTGGATCGCTGTAAGCGGCAGCAACAGCTCCTGCAGCGCCGGCGATAGACTCGTAAAGGCAGCGGTCGCGCTGGCCCACAAGGTGTCACCACCGACTTTTGGAATAATCTTACCCTGTAGCAGTGTGAAGCTCGGCGGCTCTGTCATGAACGTCATGTCCGAATGCCACATCTCGATCTTTGAGGGGTTTTCAGCAGTGCTTTCAAGGATCTGCACCGCGTCGCTCTCCTCAGTGGTGACATACGCTGGGTGATCTAAGACCTCACCAAAGCACTGCGCGAAAGCAGCAAATACACTGGGGGCGACGTGCTGATCACGAAAAAACAGCACTTCGTGTTGCACCAGTGCCTGTCGAACCTGCTGATACACGCGATCAGAGGCCGCTACATCCGCAAGTTCGATGCCGCTGACATAAGCGCCTAACGCGCCTGCGGCCTGCCGTAGACTCAGATCGCTCATAATTCCCTCGCGGTGTGGTTGCTTGCAATTGTACTAAAGCGAAAAATTTATGGGCACGGCAAGAAATTTGTCGCGACGGATCTTTCGGGTCTGTCCGTATAACCTAAACACTACGTTATTGGAGAACGCTATGCGTCACTCATTAGTCATCAGCACCCTCGCAATTTTCATCGGCCTGACTTGGAGTGCCAAGGTCGCAGCGGTGCATCACGGACAAGGGCCTAAGCCGCCTTTCAGTATCGCTGAGCTAGAGCGACAAGCCAATGCGCGTTTTGCTGCAGCGGATACCGACAGCGACGGGTTGCTGTCGAAAGACGAATTCACGCAAGCCGCGCCGCGCTTGCAACATCGTGGCGCCAGTTGGCGGAACAAAGGCACGCGGCACCGCGATGCAGACGCTAGAGTGCTGACGCCAGAAAAGCGGCAGGCCAAAATTCAACAACGCCAACAACGTATTGCCGCGACAAATCCCGAGCGTGCGGCGGCACGAGAGAAAACGCGCAACGCGGTAGAAACGGAACTATTCAAACTTATGGACACAAATGGCGACGGCCAGCTGGATCAGGCGGAGCATGGCCAAGCAGAAAAACGTGCATTGCGGCGTCAAGCGCAACAAGCGGTAGCGTTTACCAACCTGGACGTTAACGAGGATGGTTATTTGTCTCCCGACGAGCTGCCGGACCTTGCGAAGCGGCTGCAGCGGGTGGACACAAATCAGGATGGCATAGTAAGTCGACGAGAAATGCGTACGGGCCGCAACATGCTGCGCGAAATGAAAAATTAGGCCGCCTCTAGCCCTTGGCAAACTGTGGAGGACGACGAACTCATGCGTGCGGTGCAAAGGCAGGACAAAAATGCCTTTCAGCAACTTATGACTCGCCACTTGGATGACCTCTTTAGCTACGCTATTCGGCTAACTCGGGACACCAATAATGCTGAGGATCTTGTGCAGGAAACTTGGTTCCGAGTGTGGTCGAGCGGCTCTAGCTACACTGCTGGCAGAGTAAAGTTTAGTACCTGGCTGTATCGAATTTTGTACAACGTCTTCGTCGATCAATACCGCCGTCAACAGCGGTCTGCAGCGGCTATAGAAGACGTCCAGGATGATCACGAACTCTCGGACCTGCAAGCCAATGCACAGTTGAAGGACCGGCTAGATTGCGCGCTGAAGCAGTTACCGAATAATCAGCGGGCGGCGCTGCTGTTGTTCCACCAACAAGGTTTCAGCACCCGCGAGGTGGCGCACATAATGCACCTCAACGTGCGTGCTGCTGAATCGCTGTTGGTTCGGGCGCGCCGTGCGCTACGCGTGTCGTTGACTCAAAACATCGGTGATGAGGAAAGTATGCCGTGAACCTGCCGCAGTTTCTTAACCTGTTAGATACCTATGGCACCAACCTGCAGGCTTGGCCTGATGCTGCGGCCGCACAACAATTTTTAGACCGAACACCGGTTGCACGGCAGGCGCTCAATGCCGCCAAGAACATTGAGCAGAGCCTGCGCAACGATGTCACCGTCGCACCGGCCGAACTATCGGCCCGCATCCTACAAAGCCTACCGGCACAAGACATGGCCGCGCGCTCATTGTGGCAGGAACTGTTGCTGGTATTACCCAAACAACAGCGCTGGTTGCGCGTAGCCAGCGCTTTAGCGCCCTTGCTGTTTGGGTTTCTTCTTGGTTACAGCAGCGATTTCGTATCTCAAGAAGCCGACGATGGTTACTACCTGTGGGTGTACGCGGACAATCTAGAAGCGACCTTGGGCGAATTTTCCAGCAATAGCGACTTTGCAGAGGAGGAAGACCCGCCATGAAAATTAACAAACTGCTATTGGCGTTGCTTGGGCTGTCAGTTGCGATAAATCTGGCGGTAGTCGGATTCCTGGCCGGCCAGAGCATGAAGCCTGCAATGCTTGTCCAAGGTGCCGATCCAATGCGCTTATTGCCTCGGTGGGCGCACTCCTTGCCGACAGAGCGGCAAGACGCCTTACTACCAATGCTGCGGCAGCAACGGCGCGGCGCCATTTTGCAGCTTCGCGATATTCGCAGCGCCCATGCCGCGGTGCAAGCGGCGGTGGCGGCGGAAAGTTTTGACGTCAAGCAGCTAGCACAAAAACTCGCTAGCCTAAGGGAGGTGCTTGGAGTAAGTCAGCAGACTAGTCATGACGATTTTATAGAATTCGTGGCTGCTCTGAGTGCGCCAGAGCGGCAACACCTCGCAAGCCAATTAGGTCGACCGAAAGGCGCTCGGCGTCGGCCGGGCGGCCCTGAGCCGTCGGCTTGGCATCAATCGCGTGC
>NHET02000134.1 GCA_002170355.2 Gammaproteobacteria bacterium TMED92 | reverse complement strand
TGTCCAATGGCTACAAAAACAATCGCCCGAATCCATGCAGCTGTTTCGCAACGCTGCTGAACTTGCTATCCGCGAGATGGGTATTAGCTTCACCGTTTACTCTGATGGCGCCAACATTGATCGCGCTTGGCCGTTCGACATAGTCCCAAGAATTATTCCTGCGCGAGATTGGCGCAAGATCAGCAGCGGCCTGGCCCAACGAACTCGTGCACTGAACTGCTTCATTCACGACGTCTATAACCGACAACGTATCTTCAAGGATGGAATAATTCCGCCGGAGCTCGTCCTACAGTCGCCAAACTTTCGTGAGGAATGCCTGGGCGCGGCGCCCAAACATGAGGCCTGGGCGCACATTTGCGGCACCGATCTGGTGCGCGACGAAAACGGTGAGTTCCGCGTACTTGAGGACAATTTGCGGGTCCCGTCCGGCGTTTCTTATATGATCGAAAACCGCGAATTGACCAAACGGGTGCTGCCTGAGCTTTTTGAAAACCACAGTGTGTTGCCGGTGGATGATTACCCCTCGCAGCTCTACAAAACCCTATGCTCAATCGCACCATCGGACCGTAAGCGACCAAACATAGTCGTGTTAACACCAGGCATCTTTAATTCCGCTTACTTTGAACACGCGTACCTTGCACAGGGTATGGGCGTGGAGTTGGTTGAAGGTCGCGACCTCGAGGTTCGAGACAACAACAAAGTATATATGCACACCATAGACGGCGATGTTCAGGTCGATGTCATCTACCGTAGAATCAATGAGGAATTTCTCGACCCAGAAAGCTTTCGCCAAGATTCCATGCTTGGGACCCCAGGCCTCATTCGCGCCTGGCAATCAGGAACCGTGGCGATTGGTAATGCACCGGGGGGTGGTGTTGCTGACGATAAAGCCATCTACGCCTATGTCCCGGAGATGATTCGTTACTACCTAAAACAGCAACCTTTAGTCAAAAACGTCCCAACATTTTTGTGTCGAAACCCACGAGATAGAGATTACGTGCTAAACAATATCCATAAGCTCGTAGTTAAACCTGTGAACGAATCCGGCGGCTATGGTGTATTTGTTGGCCCTCACAGCAGCAAAGCTGAGGCCAAACGGGTCGCAGCGTTACTGGAGTCAGATCCACAGAACTATGTGGCCCAACCCACCCTATCACTATCAACCGCACCAACCTTAACCCCTGTCGAACTGAACCCACGACACCTGGATCTACGGCCTTTCATTTTACAGGGCAGAGACGTTTGGGTGAGTCAGGGCGGGCTTACTCGAGTGGCGTTAAAAGAAGGCTCTTTAGTAGTGAACTCCTCCCAGGGTGGCGGTAGCAAAGACACGTGGGTCGTGGAGACTGGGGGCTAATATGTTGTCGCGTGTTGCAGAAAATTTGTACTGGTTCGCTCGCTATCTGGAGCGCTCGGAAAACACCGCGCGGCTGATTCGCAGCTACAATCACTTAATCATGGACATTCCAAAAGGCTCAGAGCCGGCCTGGATGATCCTCGTCGATATCCTCGATGCGCGAAATATGTTCACAGAGCGTTTTGTGCAACATAGCGAACTGAACGTGCACAAGTTTCTAATCAACAGCGCAAACGCGCCAAGCAGCATCCGATTTTGCATTGACCGCGCTCGAGACAATGCGCGTGTTACTCGCGACGTCCTGCCGGAAGAGGCATGGGAGCAAGTTAACGAGTTACAACTATTAGCTGACGACTATACCAAAGCCTCAAACTCACGCGGGCATCGCCTAGAATTTTTGGATAACGTTATTCATCAGTGCCAGGCCTTAATGGGATTGCTGCAAACTACCGCCCCGCGCGACCATGGGTATCGATTCATGACCTTGGGTCGTGTCATCGAGCGTGCCGACATGACAGCGCGCATCATCGATGTAGGAGCCGGAGATATTCTCGACAGAGAGGATGTTTTCGCCGGTGTCGAACCGATTCTTTGGGGGGCTTTACTCGAGGCCCTTTCTGGACGCAGCGCCTACCGCAGAGCCATGGGTCCGATNGTCGAGCAAAACNCGATGATCGACTTCGTATTCAAGGCGCCGTCATTTCCCCGCTCAATGTTCTTTTGTATCGACATCATGCGCAGAGAGCTTAAGCAACTCCCTAGACACCAAGAGGCCCTAGCCCATGCTGATAAGGTTCGCAGGCGTTTGCAACGATTCAGCAACCCAAACAACGAACGCGCTAAGTTACATAAGTTCATTGATACCCTGCAGCTCGCGTTGAATCAGATGAACGCTGAAATCACCGCGCGCTGGTTTATTCAGCGCAAATCATGATTCGCTTTTTTTGCCCATGTGGAGCGGAACTGTTTTTTGAGAGTGAATTCTGCGGAGCCTGTAAAAGCCCGGTAGCTTACAACCCAGAAGCGATGCGCTTCGAAATTGTACAGCCCCCTGATGAAACTGCAGCGAACACTACCAAAACTGCCGTGTTGTGCCGAAACGGCGTCGACTTCAATGTATGTAATTGGTTAGCAGACCACGATGCACCTCATGGATTGTGCTTTAGTTGCCAGTTCAATCGCACCATCCCGAATTTAGGTCGCGATAAAAATATCCAGCGATGGCACACCATGGAAAAGAGCAAAAGACGGTTACTTTTTAGCCTCCAATCCTTGGGCATTCCGCTAGCCAATGGCTGGCGAGATCCACAAGGTGGTCTATTGTTCGATTTCTTGGAAGACGCTCGCAGTAATCCAATGGCGGAGTCTCCGTTTGTTACAACAGGTTATTTGGATGGCGTTGTCACCATAAATGTGCTGGAAGCAGATCCGGCTTTGAGATTTGCCGAACAACAAGCCTCCAACCAAGAATACCGCACGGTGTTGGGACATTTTCGGCACGAGAGCGGTCACCATGCCTACCAGTTATTCGCTCATGACAACGAGCTAATCTCAAGCTTCGCGGAGCTGTTCGGTGATGCACACAGAGACTACGGGCTGGCCTTACAGTCTTTCCACACCATGGGTCCTCGCGACGGTTGGGAGCAGCACCATATTACCGCTTATGCAAGCGCTCACCCTTCAGAGGACTGGGCTGAAACCTGGGGGCACTACCTGCACATACATGACACCCTAGAAACTGCCGCCAGCTTTGGTCTGCTTGAATCCGACTCAACGCGACCAGACTTCGCAACAAAAATTCACACCTGGCGGCGACTCAGCGTGGGCTTCAACGAACTCAACCGGAGCATGGGGCTAGATGACGCCTATCCCTTTATCGTCAATAGCGCCGTGGCGGCAAAATTAGCATTTGTTGATCACGTTATTGGCGCTCTAAGAAACTCATCTCCAGATTTGGCAACAGCTCTACCGCCCTTCTAACGTTGTCATCCCAGCTCTGCCGCAGTTCTGCGAGGTACGGATGGGATTCATCAAGAGCTGCGTACCATTCGTGCGCCTGCAGCGAGTCTTTTCGGTAAAACAACACCTCTATCGGTGGTCCCACCGTGACGTTCGAGCGCATGGTGCTGTCGAGAGAAACAATTGCGCAACGAAAGGCAGTTTCCAGCGGCGTGTGCGGACGAATAATCCGATCAAGAATCGGCTTCCCGTATTTGGTTTCCCCGATCTGCAAAAACGGATGAGTTTGCGATGCCGAAATATGGTTGCCCTCGGGGTAGACCATGTACAGCTCTGGTTCATGACCGATAATCTGACCACCGAGAATGAAGGTTGCGCTGGCGTCTAGCTCTGCGCCAGGGCCTCCCGCAGCAGAATACTTCGCACTTTCTTTGGCAATAAGATCACCTATGTAGTCAGCAACATCGGCAACGTACTGGGCGCGTCTGATCGGAGCAGATTCACCGGCCTCAAGATCGCGATGGATTTGGGCCACCACCGCCTGGCTGGTCGCAAGGTTGCCGGCGCTTAGCAACACCAAAGATCGGTCGTCAGGAAACGCAAAGCGATGCATCTTGCTGTACGTGCTGACCCGATCCGCCCCAGCATTAGTTCTTGAGTCGGAGCAAAAAACTAAGCCCTCGTCCAAGGCAATTGCTAAGCAATAGGTCATAGGGGCAATGCGATTAATTGGTTGATTGGCCGAAACAATAAGCGGCCACGCTTATCAATTCCACTAAATTCGCGCGAAAGCTAGAGATCATCAATCTTGGGACAATTGGTCCTGAAAAATTGCGCGCAGGATTGTCTATTCTGCAACTAACGAAACAATGCCGACCTTTCTTCTCGGCAAAAACTGCCTCGACTTTACCGCCCAGCACGCGAGCTAACCCTGCAAAACAACAGCTATTGTCCGATCCTGCAGGCTTGCAGTCGACCTGCGGTTCTACGACCCTAAGTCCGCTGTAGCGCAGCCTGCGCGGCGGCCAGTCTTGCTACCGGTACCCGCGGCGGAGAGCAACTCACGTAGTCCAGACCAAGCTCTTCACAGAACGCTATGGAAGTTGCGTCGCCCGCGTGCTCACCACAGATGCCCAGCTTCAGAGTGGCCCGAACTTCCCGTCCGCGCCGAATGGCTGTCTGCATCAAGCGTCCAACCCCAGCTTGATCGATACTGGCAAAAGGATTGTGAGCGTAAATCTCTTTTTCCCTGTAGACATCAAAAAAGGATCCCATATCGTCTCGGGAAAGCCCGAGGGTCGTTTGCGTAAGATCGTTGGTTCCAAAGCTGAAAAACTCGGCCGTTTGGGCGATTTCGTCCGCAGTAATAGCAGCCCGAGGCACCTCAATCATGGTGCCAACTTTGTAGGGAATTTTGGTGCCGGAACGACCAAGCACCTCATCCGCCACCTTGCGCACAATAGCCACTTGGTCCTCGAGTTCAGCAACAAAGCCGACGAGAGGAACCATAATTTCCGGTCGCACAACGACCGAGCGCTTGCCTTTTTGCAACGCCACAGCAGCTTCAAAAATTCCGCGAACCTGCATTTCTGTTATCTCTGGATGAAGAATACCTAATCGACAACCGCGACATCCAAGCATCGGGTTTTCCTCGTACAGCGCCTTCATGCGCTCGACAATGTATTCTGTGGAGACGTTCAACGAGCGCGCCAGCTCAGCTCGATGGGCCTCGTCGTGGGGTAGGAATTCGTGCAGCGGCGGATCTAGCAGGCGGATCGTGACAGGCCGTCCATCCATGGCGCGAAACAGGCCCTGAAAGTCTTTTCTTTGAAACGGCAACAGTTTCTTCAACGCTCTGCTGCGCTGCTCCGAGTCAGCGGCGAGGATCATCTGGCGCATGTAATCGATACGGTTGCCTGCGAAGAACATGTGCTCTGTGCGGCAGAGGCCTATGCCTTCAGCGCCAAAGGCGATAGCTGCCTTGGCCATGGCAGGGGTATCGGCATTGGTCCGGATTTTCAGACGCCGAGCCTTATCCGCCCAACCCATGACAGTTTCGTAGAGTCCGAAAACAGCGCTTCTTTTTGGCGCCAGTTGCCCCTGGAGAACTCGAGCTACTTCGGAGTCGGTAGTCTCAATCATGCCGGCATAAATGTATCCGGTGCTGCCGTCGATAGACAGATATTGGCCCTCTTTAAGCGTCACTCCATCCGCGCTGAGGGTTCGGGCCGAATAATTGACCACCAACTCACTGGCACCACAGACNCATACCTTGCCCAGCTGGCGCGCGACCAGTGCTGCATGCGAAGACACGCCGCCCCGAGCTGTCAAAACACCTTGGGCCAACAACATGCCTCTGAGATCATCCGGGGATGTTTCTTCCCGCACCAAAATGACCTTTGTCCCCATTCGCGCCTTGCGCTCTGCCGCAGCGGCAGAAAATACGATCTGCCCGGATGCTGCGCCAGGGCCAGCTGGTAAACCACTCCCAATGCGTTGAGCTTCACGCAGCGCTTTTGCATCAAAAACCGGAACTAGCAGCGAATCNATACTCTCCGCTGGAATTTTGAGGAGCGCTGTCTTCTGGCTCATCAGACGCTCTCGATTCATCTCTACAGCGATGCGCACAGCNGCTAGCCCCGTACGCTTACCATTACGGGTTTGTAGCATGAATAAGCGCCCATCCTCGATGGTGAACTCGAAGTCCTGCATATCTCGAAAGTGGCGTTCCAAACGACCGCGTACCTTCTCCAACTCGGCGAAAGCCTCCGGCATGTCTTTCGCTAAGAGCGCGATCTGTTTAGGGGTGCGAATTCCNGCCACCACATCCTCGCCTTGGGCATTCAAGAGATATTCACCATAGAAGACTTTTTCGCCGGTGGCGGGATCGCGGGTAAAAGCAACGCCGGTCCCAGAGGTATCTCCGAGATTGCCGAACACCATCGCCTGCACATTGACCGCCGTACCCCAATCGGCGGGAATACCATAGCGCTGCCGATACAGGATCGCCCGTTCGTTTTTCCAGGACTTAAACACCGCCCCAATCGCGCCCCATAGCTGCNCATAGACATCTTGCGGAAAAGCAGACTTGCAGCGTTGCTTGATCAAACGCTTGTAGCGCTTAACCAGTTCGCGCAGATCGCTAGCATCGAGGTCTTTGTCTTCTGTGACATCGCGCTCGCGTTTGAGTCGCGCTAACTGCTGCTGAAATGGGGGCATTTCTACTTCGCTACGTGGGTGCACCCCCATCACCACCTCTGCGTACATTTGGATAAAGCGACGATAGCAATCCCAGGCAAAACGCTCGTCTTTAGCGCGTTCTGCCAACCCTCTGACCGTATCGTCGTTCAAACCCAGGTTGAGGATCGTGTCCATCATACCCGGCATGGATTCCCGTGCCCCGGAGCGCACTGAGAACAAAAGCGGGTTGGNCGGATCCCCAAAACATTTGCCTTGCTGCACTTCGACGCTGGCAACGGCCTCACTCACTTCNGCCTCAAGCCCCATTGGGTACTTACCATCGTTGGCATAGAAGGTTGTGCAGACCTCCGTGGAAAGCGTAAAACCTGGTGGCACAGGAAGTCCAATGAGAGCCATCTCAGCCAAATTTGCTCCCTTACCTCCAAGCTTTTCACGCATAGCAGNCTTACCGTCGGTGCGCACACCAAAGGCATATACATGTTGTTTTTTCGCGGCTTTTCTTGCTGCTTTTCCCATCNTTTACCCCTCTTGAGCGGAATGCCAACGTCCTGTTCGCAACAACACGACGCTAGCAATATAACAAAGGAAACACCTCTGTTGGCTCGCANCCACGNCCACTGTACAGAGCGACTAAAGACAAGTGTTCCNCGGTTAGGAAAAGTAGTCTTANGAAAGTAGTCNGGATCGCAACANTTAGGGTCTCACNGGCATTATTGCAGCTGCGACTNAAGCNAATGGNNGGAATTTTTTATACGACTTCATCAGCGCAGCGCCATATCTATTTGGGTAGAAGCGTTTTGCAGCGNCCATATACAATTGTTTCCTNAGCTTCTGCATTGGCATATGCGANCNTTAGTTTACCCTGACTGCCATTGAAGCTATTGCCAAGAATCCAAGNCTTTATTATTTTGCCCACTAAAAGTAGACATTGTAGNCAANTNNTAACCCTGCTCTTGACCCNNNCTAGACACGTANAACGNTCTAGCAACTCCTGCGGTACCTTAGCCTGTTAACTGTAAATAGTCGGTCAACGAATGCGAACGCCGTCGGCCTGAGACACCGGCGTGGTTACTTAAGAGACGGAGATTGGGCAAATATGAAACTAACCAAAACAGCAGTGTTAACGTTGCTTGCGCTTACCTGCGCGGCTTGCGGCGGAGGTGGCGGTAGTGCAAGCAATGCAGCCCCAGCCCAAGCTGCGCAACCANGTAACAACAGCGGGACCGTCGCTGCCACCTATCCTTATGAAATACCANACAGCAACATAGGTTTTCGCGAGGAAGCCGATGTTACAGTGCTGGATGCAGNGGCAGAACTCAATTTAGGCTACTGCGCCTTTTCGAATATCGAGCAAGTCATTCCCGTCGACTTTAACGATGATGACACTAAAGACCTACTGATCTTTGTACTGTGTGGATCGCCAGAGGTCGACTTTCCATCTAGCGACCTCGTGCATGATGCGCCATACAGAAATACCATATTGGTATTGTTGAGCGAGCCGGACGGATCTTACATTGTCGGCAATCANGAATTATTCGGCAAAAATCAGGTCGAGTTAGGTGGCGACGTCGGCGGTATCGCTGGTTTTTTTAGACCACTTGAAAACCCCAACAGCGGCATGCCACTGATCAGCTATATCATCAGTCGGGATGACTTCGTCCGCACCCGTGCTGAGGACTACAGTAACTTCATGTCCTATCAAGGGCTGCTTTACCCCACCGCAGACGGCACTTACGAGCAAATCACATTCGACACACCAATATGGGCCCAAGGTCTTGCCGCGATACCAAATTCCAGCGCAACCTGGGACCTGCTGTATGGTTCGTGGAGACCAAATGGCAATGCAACCTCGGCTTTTGTTTACCGGCTCGAAGCTACTGGGGAGTGGAGCGACGTCAGCGCAGAATATGACGACAGCGAGGACGCCTCCGCATTGGCCCAGTATCAATACCTGCATTCTATTAATACGACTGGCGAGCATGTGCCTTTTGGTGACGTCAATACACTGTCCAACGACTACTCCATTGCNGGAAATGGTGAGGGCATNGCGATGTATTCGCTAAGCAGCGGCATNCCAACAGAATTTGATGTTTGGGACGTTTACGAGAATACCGAGTGGCTTCGCTGGCGCTTGGATGATGACGCGGGCTGCGGGCGACGTGAGATCATGATTCACAATAACAGGCCCTATTTCGGAGGCTTCGCCTGGGATCACTTCGCCCTGTGGTATCCAAGCCCCGACAGCGAGCCGAAGTTGTTGGCCATGGCTGCAGTCCGATTCCTGCCGAACAACGGTGAGTACGACCCAAATGCGCAATACACTTGCGACACAGAAATGGACAGCGGAACNTTCATGGCCATGTTCGAGTTTCAATCCGGCAAATTGGAAATGGTCAGCACACCGTTTGATCGCGATACGGTGGAAGCCGGCGGGTTATTTAAGCAGGCGATTGACGTGAACAATGATGGCTANAACGANTGGTATACGGCAAACGGCAGTGGGCATGGCGCACAGCCAAAGATTTGGCTCAATGATCGGCAGGGAGGATTGATTCTGGCAGACAGCTCAAGCCTACCTCTGATTGACGACTACAACGTCTGTGATAGTAATAACATATGTATCGCGTTGGATAAGGGCGGCCAACTGCATGACATGAATAACGATGGTCTTATGGATGTCCTGCAGTGGCACAAAGGAATGCCAACGCCGAAACTCCACGACTACCTCTATGAACAGGGCGCGGATGTTGACGCCTATAAAGACCAGTCCGGTTACTTCAAGATNTGGTACGGCCANGAGCAGTAGTGGTTCATTNANACGTGAAGCGGCCACGGCAAACCAGTGGCTTTAGTAAGCACAGGAGCTTGGCTCGGCCTAAGGTAAACGCTCGCCTGGCACTTTGTTGTNGCGCTCAGCAAACAATNTCTTTCTTCGTACCACTCGCTGGTAACAGTGCCAACAAGGCTNGGATTGNNGCGAAAACTTTGCGCGAACNGCAATCGCGTTCCTGTATGCAGNTGCTCAACTAATTCCAGCATATGCCGGTGCGGTAAATTGCCTACGCGTTCTTTAGCGTGCGCACCCTGTCCGATATTCTTGGCAGCACTCTTGACTGTGATAGCTCGCTGACCACATGTTGGTAAAGCCAATCGGTTTGCTTCTCAGCATCCGTACCCGGTTGGCATGGGTGNCCAATCCGAATTTGGTANGACTTTTTACGCGGCAACAACAACTCTCGAAAAAGTGTTAGATCTTTGAGTTCGGTGTTGCAGAAAAACAGAAGGTAGTAGAGGAGCGAATTTCGGGCTTTGATGTTTATAGGAACGATTGGGAGATCGTGTTTTTGCGCGATTGCGATCGCACTAGATGCCCATGGCCGCTCACGCAGACCAAACGGTGTCGGCCGCGCGAGACGACCGGAAGGAAAAATTACGATCAATCTCTCCTTGGTCAGCGCATCTTTTATGGCCTTTAGTGTTTCTCTGCTCTTTGCCCGGCTACGCCGCGCTGACGACCACTCGATAGGAATAATTACGTCCTGCAGTTGTGGCACACACCGAGCAGCATCGCGATTGGCAAAAAAACAAATATCCGGGCGCTTTTGCCGAAGTGCCGCATACAGTGCAACGCCATCTGCAATACCAGCAGGATGGTTAGCAACCACAATTGCCGCACCGCGAACTGGCACCCGACCCAATCCCTGTACGCTTAACTTAAGATTAATGTTTGCGGCAACGTCAGTCATAATCTTTTGTGCCGACGCTCCCTTGAACTCTTCAACCAATGNGACAGCTTGTCGATAATAGAAGAGCGGGAAACAGTACTTCTTCACCCAGCGCCAAATACTAGGGCTTCGCATTAGGCGCTCAGCCCGCTCCTCAATCAGCACATCAACAATATGTTTTGTCATCAGTCTAGATGCCCGAGCATGGCGGCCACTAACGGATGTCTGATCACATCGTCCTTTTGGAACGAGATGATGTTCACGGCTGGAAGGCTGCTTAACCGACGCACCAATTCTGGTAATCCTGACATACCCGGGAGCAAGTCGCTCTGGTCNGGATCACCTGCCAACACCAAAGTGGTGTTCCAGCCATACCTGGTGACGAGCATCTTCAACTGCGTNTATGTGCAGTTTTGTGCCTCGTCCACNACAACAAAGGCNTTGTTNAAGGTGCGGCCACGCAAATAGGCGATCGGTGCGATTTCGATAACGCCCTCTGCCAACAAAGTCTTGACCCGTTTCGCACCGAGCCGCTCGGTCAGGACGTCGTACATTGGGCGGAGATACGGCGCAAGCTTTGCTTCGATATTACCGGGTAAGAACCCGATCGTTTCTCCGGCGTCGATCGCTGGCCGGCAAAGTACAATCCGGTCAACCCGGCCCTGCGCCAAGGCCTCGACCGCTTTGGCAATCGACAAATAAGTCTTACCGGTACCCGCAGGCCCCACCGCTATCGACACGCCTTGATGCTCGAGAGCATCAATCAGTCGCCCCTGCTCTGGGGTTTTAGCACTGATATTTTTCTGGTAACGATGCGATGGGAATGAGACTCGCTCGAAGCTGTCGACTTCGGGGGAATGTTCTACAAATTTCCGCGACCGGCGGTCTAGCTGATCGCGTTTTCGGCTGGTGCCCTTACCCACACATGCTCCTTTAAGGTTTAATGAGTTGGTTTTGGCTGCATAAGCTCATCCGCAGGTTCAAGCTCTAGCTGTTTGTAGACTAGTTGCTAATTGTTGCGATCGCGTTAACCCCAATCAGAGATTGTAGGTCCGGACTGTAGCGACTGCTCACCGCCACCACGGCTGACTCGCCTGCACTTAGGAATACAATCGTTTGTTAGTAATACGTCTTGTCGTCTAATTCAATGTGGCACCACCTATCTACATGGTTCGCGCGGCGCAAAGCGTGAGCCTCTACGCATTGCTTCACTTGCGAGTGGGTTACGTCAGCTGGCATCTTATTACCGACATCGCCTCTTCCTCTTTTATTCTCTCGGTCTAAGTGGCACATTCGCGACCACAGTGGCAAATGCTGCGCCCTCAGCCAGTGTCAGCGAGCTGAGTGCAACGACTTATTCGCCACCTCGGGCTGACAGTGATGGTTTTAGCATTACCCGTGACGCTGCCCGCAGCGCTGGAGTTGTCACCGCAAGTACCGAGCTAACCTAGCGTTATGGCAAATTGGAAGTTAGGGAATAATCTTAAATCTTTGGACGGAGCACTCATGGCAGACCCTTACCTTTATACAGTCACCAACAACGTCGCGACTTTTAGCATTAACAATGCGCCGTGGAATCTAATGAGCCTTGAGTACATCGACCGACTGGAAGAGCAATTGCCCGACGTGTTGGCTGATGATCATGTCCGAGCGATGATCTTTACCGGAGAGGGTCTCGACAACTTTTCTGCTGGCATGAACCTAAAGCAAATTCCCGCTGGCATAGAGCGTGCCGGCAGCGCTGAAGCATTTTTTGGTCAGCGCCACAAAGTTCTGGATATGATTGAAAGGGGTGGCACTCCCGCCATCGCAACGCTCTATGGTTATTGTCTTGGCGGCGGCCTGGAGTTGCCACTGGCCTGCCACTGCAGAATTGCAGCGGCTACCGGTGCACAAATTGGATTACCCGAAATGGATCTTGGCACTGTACCGGCGTGGGGTGGTTCCGCCCGATTGCCAAGAGCGGTAGGTCGTACTTACGCGCTTGACTTGATCCTGAGAGGAAGAAAAATTGATGGGCAAGAAGCCTTTAGAATCGGCTTAGTAACCGAACTGGTTCCAATTGAGGCCATCAAAGATAGAGCCCAAGCACTCGGCGAGGAACTTGCAGCACAACCACGAAAAGCCGTGAAATCAATGCTCGACGTGGTTGTTGGACACGAAACCAAAACGCTTAACGAATCCATGGCAGATGAGTCCGCAGCCGTCGCGGCCAATCNTGATACGCCGGACGCTGCAGAAGGAATGCGCGCGTTTATGGAAAAACGCAACCCTGTGTTCAATCAATGATCTTTCATGCGGTGCTTAACCCTAAACTTCTAAAGTTGTAGCGATATCCCGCGCAGGGGCGCGCCAGACCAGAGATTGAAACTAAGGCCAGTCTTGAAGAAATGGACACCTAGCCTAACTTAGCAAAGTGAACTTGGATGAGGCTGTTGCTACGGGCAGGTCAGTGATCACGAAACGCTGGGGATCCTCTTTTTTCCAATTAGGTAAGGCGAACGATCAGCCGCAACTGTTAAGACCAAGCCACCTTTACCCATAATTATTGACAGCAAGCGAAAGCTTCTTTTGGACCGTGTGCAGATTCACTTGCACCTTGACGGCAAACCACTTTGGCCTTCCATCTCGAAGGTGTCCGCAAGTGGTACTTATAGATAGATGCATCTGCCAAGAAGCCGGCAAGGTCTGCCGCGAACGTGGGCTTGACGTTTTCGATGCCGCTGTATCTACGGGCGTANTAATTGCCATATGGCTCCAGCTTTTTAGGTTGCTGTATGACGCTTTGGATGGCGGCAAATGCTACTTTTGAGGTTTCCTGGGTCAATTCGCGCCCCACAGGCGAAACTAAAAACAGCGTCAACTACGCAATTGTTCTTANAGGAGTGCCNCCAACTTTTTAAGAGAGCCTTCGCCGCGTCACTTTTTGATTGACAGTGCTCCATCCGATTCCTAGCCTGCAATGCTTGTTTCAANCTAGGGATTAGTGCTGTGTTCCAACGCTCTTTTACTCTTTTCAGCCTCATCGTCATGGCCTGTGCCTGCGGGGGCGGCGGCGGGGGCGCATCGACTGACGCAAGTAGCGGCACCGGTAGTAGTAGTGGTAGTGCCGCCGGGACAACCACTAGCACTGGGGGGACAAGCACAGACACCAGCACCTCGGACAGCGGCAACAGCAGCACCGAACCCTGCAGCGCCGCACTTTTTTCCGCTCCTTCGATCGGCAGCGCCTACGTCNATCGCGTACAGGTGGCTTACGACAAAAGCTGCGCCTATTTTGGCGACATCAGTCCAATGGAAATGTGGCTAACCAGCAACATTGAATCTGAGGCCCAGGCGCTGCGTGACCAGTGGTGCAGCTATCGCCAGGAGCAAGATTCTGGCTTCCTCGCGGCATGGTGTGCCAACTCGCAAATTGGCGTCGGTCTTGCCAACTATGTTTTTTGGTCAGATGTTGGCTACGAGGGTCTGAACACCGATCACCACCAACTGAATTTGTCAGTTTTTTCCGAAGACAATGCTGATGATTTGTCTGCCGAGTACGTAACCATTCATGAGTACTTTCACGCCTATCAATATTCGCATCTTGATAAGGCAATCTATAGCACTAACCAGCAGCGCGACATTAATATGGGCCGCAGCGCAGACTCCAGCCGACCGTGGTTTTCCGAGGGCACAGCCAATTACATGGGTCACTACCTCACCGCTGTAGAATACCGTAGCGATCACCTACGCAATGAGCTCGGCTACTACTTAGACAGCTGTAAAAATCTGTTCAACAGTGACTTTGATGTCCGCGCCCTACAATACGACGACAACTGCGCCTACGAGATCGCCACATGGTCCGCAGCCTACCTTGTACACACCTCGTCATTGGACACGATGTGGGCATTTTTTGACGATCTTAACGATTACGGATTTGTTGACGCATTCGAGAAGAACTTCGGCGAAAATCCAACTCAGTTCAGCACTACTTTCACCGGTTGGCTGACGTCGACTAGCGACGAGGAGAAACTCGCAATCCTACCCACACCCTAACCGTTTTGGTCGACGTAACAGCAAAACTCATGAAAAGCCTAATGTTCGCCGTGGGGATCAAATTAGTTCTATCGCCTCAACACATAGCCTAAGAGAACATGAAGTCCCCAAGGC
>NHET02000028.1 GCA_002170355.2 Gammaproteobacteria bacterium TMED92 | reverse complement strand
CTCCAAGATCCTAAGTCTGACCAGCCAGCATCTAACGGCACCAAAGCCGCGCAATCAGTGTTCTCCATTACCGCGTGATCAATAGAGATACTTGGGCTTGCGAGAAATGGATCTTTGGCGACGCGAATAAACGCCATGTCTTGCTTTGCGTCCTGCATTGCTGCCGTGCAGGCAGCAAGCACCTCTGGCGCGTGCGCTTTTAACTCTGCTAAGTAAAGTGACGCTCTGAAGACAAACATACCGCTGTTCCAGAAGTAATTGCCGGCAGCAAGCAACGCTTGGGCGACGTCTGCGTTTGGTTTTTCCACAAATCGCGCCACTGTGTGACCGCCTTCTTGCAAGGCATCTCCAGCTTGGATGTAGCCATACCCTGTCGCCGGCTCTAATGGCGTTATTCCAAAGGTGGTTAGATAACCTGCTGCAGCCAGCGTGAGCGCTTGATCTAGCCTTGATTGAAATTCCTTTGGGTCTAAAATCTGATGANCACAGGGCAGAACAATCAGCGTTGGGTCACCACCTTGTGCAACGGCCGCCAACGCCGCAAGCGCAATGGCCGGCGCGGTATTGCGACCTTGCGGCTCTAAAATGATCGATCCAGGATTTCCAATTACTCGTAGCTGTTCCGCGACCAAGAAACGATGCTCCTCGTTGCACAGCGTTAAAAACTTCGCAATATTTTTTCCAGCTACACGAGTCGCGGTCTGTTGCAACATCGTCAACGCAGAGCCGGTTGCCAGAGTGGTAAATTGCTTTGGATGCAGNTGCCGTGAAGCCGGCCACAACCGCGTGCCGCTGCCGCCCGCCAACAGCACGCAATGTANGTTNGTCGGTTCAATCGNCATTGTNGTTACGCCTTNATNTTTCGANTACTTTNAATTGGGTTNNTGTTCACGACCTTTGNGACCTNANCCGNNTGACTCGNTNTGGCNNCGANATTTGCNNGGTAGACGGGGTGGGTATCGCCTGGGGTAATATCTGCACGCTGATTTTTGTGTGACGGTGTTATGAAGAACTGCTTTTTTTTCCTAATTTGCCTGTGCGCAGTGTGGTCGAAGAATACAGTAATCGCCGATCCGTTTACTGCGGGAATCACCGCGGTGAATCGCCAGCACGACGCTACGGCATTTCGCGCCTGGAAAAAAGTCGCGGACCGAGGNGATCCCGAGGGGCAAAACAACATTGCTTATCTGTACGAACGCGGTATGGGCGTTAAACAAAGCTATAACAACGCGAAAATCTGGTACGAACTCGCCGCAGCCCAGGGCCTACCAGAAGCCAAACACAACCTTGCTATGTTGACCTATCAGGGNCATCTCTATAACCGCGACAATCGCAAATCGGTCGAGTGGTTCCGCGAAGCCGCAGAAGCGGGATTGCGCCCCTCTATTTATATGCTTGGCGTGTTGTATATGAAGGGTGAGGGTGTGTTCAAAAACTACGACAAAGCATTTGAGCACTTTATGCGCGCGGCCAAACTCGGCGATCCACGCGGTCAATACATGGTGGGACATATCTATCAAGCTGGGCTGATTGATCCAGACGAAAAGTCCGACTACGAGAAAGCTTACCTATGGTCTGGGCTAGCTATGTTGGGAGGGATGGAAAACGCAGAAAGCATCAAAATCGCCGCGTCGCTGCACTTGAGCGATGAGCAAGAGGCGGCGCTCTTCGAGCAAGCCAAACGTTGTCTTGAAAGCGAATTTGCAGACTGCAATTAATTTACTTTTTCCTACTATTATTCCTAAAGTTTCCGCAAACACGGCCGACACACCTAGTGATACCTAANATAGGCGCGGCTATGAAAGCTTCACACTACACCCGCTACGTCCAGGCGATGGTCGCTCAGGGTGGTCAACGGATGGCAGACATCCACTGGTTATTCCAATCGGTGGACTCGTCAATTCGTGTTGCACAAAAACGCTTGTCCGCCGGCGAACGTAAGCGCGCCTTAGTGTCGCTGCGCCACGCTAAAAATCTTTGCGGCTTTTTGGAAAAGTCTTTGGGCGATCTGCCTGACCCCAAACTGGTTCGACATCTGGAAGCTTTTTTTCGCTATGTAGACGATTGTATTGACAGCTCCCTGCGCCTGCCTTTAGACGAGGACCTGACCGAGATGCGAACTTTAATTGCCGACCTACACCGTGGCTGGGAGCATTTGGTGTCACCTTTGCGCGGTCAACCCGCAAGCACAAATCCGCAGAGGCTTTCGGAACACGTTTAAGCGCTAAATGTATTCGAATAGCGACAGCTGACTGAGCTTCGCAAACGACGCCTGTGCCGCCTCCAGTCGTGCTAGCTCTGCATTAAAGCGCGATACCGCCTCGGCAAAATCTACATCGACCTCGCTCGATTTGAACTGCTCAAGCCGCACCTCGCTGTCTAAGTTAATGTCTTTCTGGCGTTCGGCATTTTGCACTTCGCTACCAATACGCCCCAATGCCACCGCCATGGCACCGTGCAGTTCGCCCACTTCACTGACGCTGCGTTCGATAAGCCGAGAGTCTATGCTGGGTGAGANTCTGCCACTGATCGCACTAAAGGCGCCCGGAGCTTCACCAAACACTATGTCGTCGCTCTCAAACCCAGGTGCATTTTGCATCACTAGGTTACCGTCTGGGTCTAGCGCAGCCACTACGTTAGTGCGCGGCGTTTCGGCATTGATCAACGTTACTAACTCTGCAACTGAGGACCGGTCTTCATCTTGAGTAATTTGTACGCCATTAATCGTTAGCTCGCCGCTGGTTACAGACAGCTCCTCGGGGGCGACTTTGACCTCGGTTTTCTGCTCTACAAGCAAACTGTCCTTAAAGTCCTTAAGCACGGCGAAAAAGTCGATACGTTGTTCTTGACCATTCTCATCTAAGCGGGTGACTCCAGTGAACACTTCTAGGCCACTGCGATTCTTCGGCAGTTGCCGATTCTCGCTCACTTCGATCATGGTCTTGCGGCTATCGCCCTGGTAGGCGACGTCTCCATTTGCATCCACCACAAAGGGCTTNGAAGNTGTTTTTGCGCCTGCAAACATGGCCTCGCCATTCACATCTGTGGCATTCGCCAATGCCAGCAACTCTGCTCTGAGGCCGTCAACCTCGATGGCAATGATTTTACGATCTTCGCTAGACACCGTTGCATTACTTGCTTGAATCGCAAGCTCGCGGGTACGAATCAAAATATCTGAGGCAGACATTAACGTGCCNTCCTCAGTTGCATAGCGATTGATCAAATGATCAACGTTACTGTTGTAGGACTGCACCTTGTCTATGGCACGCTCAAGGTTACCTATGGTGCGCAACTTGTTGGTGTCATCACTTGGTCGGATTAAGGCTTTTCCNGTCGACAACTGCTCGTTGGTTTTCGCCGCGTCTGACTGTATTTCCTGCATATTCTGCAGCGAGCGATCAAAAAACTGTTGGGTAGAGATTTGCATATTTGCCTCTATGTCTTTGATCCACGCCTACAGGCGTATGATCGTGTCNAACAATTGATTGGCGGNTTGAATCAAACGAGCAGACGCTTGGTAGGACTGCTGAAACTTGATCAAACTCGCTGCCTCTTCGTCTAAATTTACCCCGGCGATACTTTCGCGAGCCGCGACCGCCTGGTCACGAACAATTTCTAGCGCCTGTTGTGCCACCTGCGCCTGTCCAGACAAGGTTCCTGCTCTATTGAGCAAGGTTAGATAGCCCTGCTGAATGGTTTGCTCCTCAGCGCCAAACGCCTTGGATTCGATCGTCGCCAAGCGAATCAAGTTATCATTTGAGCTGACGCCTGCGGCGTTGTTATTAATCTCGAAACGATCACCCGCAGCAGGTATTCCGGTGAGCTCCACCAGCAAACCTTGATAGCGGATTGGTGAGCCTTGCTCATATGCTCGCTGCGCCAATACGGTCCCTGACGCACGATCGGTGATTGCATAGTTGTTTGCATCAACAAACTCAATATCTAATGTGCGCTGGCGCAAACTCAGAGGATTCGGTTCTCCGGCAACGAAGCTCGCGGCGACTTGCGCCGTAGAGTCCAACGCGCCTGTTGAGAAAACCACCAGATCTTCGGTAAGCGCTTCGTCTATAACAATCGCACCAGGCATACCCAGCTTGGCGAGGTCTTTGAAACTGCCGGTGGCCCCAAGCGTCAGCGCTACTTCTTTCGCCCCTAGGTCTCCCGCTGCGCGCTGGGCTTCAATGACCAAACGAGGATTGACCTGGCCACTCAGAGATGCGACTGCGCCAACATCTTGGCCAAAGACAATGGGCGCGCCTTGTTGATCGGCAGCCGCATTACGCAGGGTTAAGCTACCGTCAAACGCCCTAAATGCCTCAACGCCGGTTACCGCTGCAACAGCATTTACCAGCTCGGCCAACTGATCTAACGACTCTATTGGGTCTGGGCCATTCACCACGGTGCCGTTAATGGTGAGGTTGCCATTGGCCTTGGACAGGTCAGCCGCTGAGATGCTGATCTCATTGACCAGACTAACGTTTAACGGCAGCTCTTCGGCTTCGATGTTTTGTTGTAGCCAGGTGGCTACTGCAGCGCTGGTAAGTTGCTGCCCCACCGGCAATGCTAACTCACCCAATGCTTTGCCGTTCAGGTTTAACGCGCCCGCTGCAATGATTGGCTCTGCGCCCGCAACAACGTTGGGCATCGCTTCGCCTTGGATTCTCGCTTCCGATCGAAGCTGAGAGGTCCCGTCGGCGAGAATTTCGAAACTTGCCGCAGAAACCTGTCCAGCCTGCCAAGGTTTATCTAAGTATCGGTCAGGTGTAACGGTGCCACTGACTGTAGACAAAATGCCGGGCAATGCTGCTAGCTCAATTGGGTTGCCTTCTTTTCCGGCTACGTTCGTAAGTACGAACGTACCGTCGATCTCATCAATGAACGCCTGCACGTTCGTTAACTCGCTTTGCGCGTTCACCAGCGCAACCAGATCTATTGCTGAAGGCACCGGTGTCGCGGCGCTAATGACCTCGCCATTAATCGTCAGCGATCCATCGCTAGTAGAAAGATCCTGCAACGCTACCCGTACCTCGGTAGCACCGTCGTTCAAATAACGATTTGAGTAAGTAGCGTCTGGGGAGAAACCATTTCCAGCGGATAACGCAATTTGTTGCTGTGCCACTGATAGCTGTTCGCCAAATAGATGGCGTCCGTCTTTGGTGAAGACCTGCAGTTCTGCCGCGTTGGTAGCCGGGTCTGCCAGCAGCAGTTGCAATTCTGAGGTGCCCGCAGGGATCTGCATGAGCGCCTGGGTCAAGCTGGTTTGTACTGTCGTTGCTGCCGTTGGATGAGCGTTATTCTGCAGTACTGTCGATAGGTCAGGCAACGTTGCCGGTGCAGCGTCCGCAAGACTTACTTGCGCCTGAACATTCCCCCCATTGCCGGCGTCGGCCACGATGTTGAAAAGTTGCGCAGCCGCTAGGTCTTTGACGTCGCTCAATGCAACGAACATAGAGCGCGCCGTGTTAGCGCGAAGGCCAATTTGAATCTGATCGCCATCCTGCGCGTCTCCGCTAATTTGGATGTCGATACCATCTATGCTGACGCTGGTTGAGGCGCCTGCAGCGGCAACTCTTTGGCCTTGAGCGTTGATACCAAACCACTGGTTCCTTTGACCATCAAATTGCAGTTGTACGGTTTTGCCATCCACCGACAAATCATTACCCGCCGCTACCTCGACCTGGAGTCGCCCAGCACTGGCGCCGAAAAATACATCCGCTTCAGGCCGCACAGCGAAGATCGCTTGGCCCTGATTGCCTGCTAGATCCATACCTTGGGCGTGCACCGCATTGATTTCGCTGACTAAGTTAGTCGCTAGCGTTTCGAACCCTGCCATGGTCGGGCTGAGTACCCGATCACGAAAACTCATGAGTCCAGATAGCTCACCACCATCCACCTGACTCAGGTCGCGACTGGTGTCATCAAAATTAAGCACAAGCTGCATGCTTGCCGGTCGGCCGCCACTGCTTTGAACACTGACTTGACCGAAACGATTGTTTTCAACTGCGGTTTTATCTAGGTTACCAATGCCTACCTTGACCGTCCCGTTCGGACTTTCTACCACCGATACTTTGACCAGCGCCGACACATCACGCAGCACTTGATCGCGCAAATTCAGTAGGTCTGCCGGCTGTTTCGATAAATCTTTTACTTTTTGCAGTTTACCGTTTACCTGGCCCAAGCGTTCCAGGAGCACATTGAGCTCGTTTACTTTGGCTTCCAACGTCTCCTTCGACTCTACGTCAAACCCGTCGAGCTGTGCCGCGAGGTCGTTGAAACGCGCCGCCAAACTGTTCGCGCTGCCCAGAACTTGATCCCGACGCACCTCGGAAGATGCATCCAAACTAAGATCTCTGAAACTGTCGAACATGCTGCCTAAAGCCGGCACTAAAGACGCTTGCTGATCGCCAAAAACATCGATCAAACGATTCGTCATATCGACAACCGGTTGTTGTGCTGCCAGATCACTCTCGCTGGTGCGCACCGAATTTTCTACCAGACCGTCATAGGCACGGCGAATGCCCGTCGCTGTAGCGCCGCTGCCCAGCGTCAGACGACCTAGTGCGGTTGGTGCGTTTTCCTCATGAACCAGACTTTGTTTGACGTAACCCTCAGTGTTGACGTTAGCAATGTTGTTACTGACAACAGTCAGCGCCAGCTGGCTATTTTTTACCGCACTACTGCCGATACTTAACAAATCACTCATCGCTCTATCGTCCTGGCGTTTGCGGTTTGTTTGCGCTCTATCGCATAGGTGCCTGCCTCAAAGTGTAACTGCTTAGCTGCCGCGTTGGCTTCTGGCTCCAGGGGCAGACCGTGGGCGTTCATCGATCGCTTGCGACTCTGATTCATTTGCATTTGTCGCTCGAGCGCTTCCGCCACTCCAAAACCGCCCTGCTCGCTAAGATGCAATGCTAACTCTTGATCAAACATCGACTCGTAAGTCTGCGCCGCGTCAGAGTCCATCAGACCGGATCTCTCTGTCGCCTTGCGCATAGACTGTAGCATCATGTTAATAAAGATAGACTCAAACTGTTGGGCAACCTCGTTTAGGCTTCCCTCTTGGTCAGTTTGAGCATTACTTTTGAGTTGCGCGATTTGCGCAAAGTCCAAAGCAGAGGTTGATGTATTAACCGTGGTCATGACGTGCTACCTAAATCACTACTAACTCGGCGCGCAAACTGCCAGCACTTTTGAGCGCTTCAAGAATCGCAATTAGTGAGGACGGGCTTGCACCAACGCCGTTTACCGCATCAACGATTTCACGCAGGTCAATGCCCGGTTGGAACAGGAACATTGGCCTAATTTCTTCTGCGACCTCGATCTCTGCATTAGCGACTCCTGCAGGGGCACCTGCCACTCCAGCTTCACCCACAGCCACTTGAGTATTCGGCTGCACCACTTCATTCGTAGCGGAAATTGTTACCGAAAGGGAGCCTTGCGTGACTGCGGCGGCCGTTACACGCACGCCGCGACTGATCACGACGGTACCGGTACGGGAGTTCACAACTACCTTGGCCCTTGGCTCTCCGGGCACCACGTCTAGGTTTTCGATCATGCTCAAAAAACTTACCCGAGCTGACATATTGTCAGGCGCTACAACGGCTACCGAACGGCCATCCAATGCCATAGCGGTACCGGGGCCAAAGTTGTCGTTTATCGCATCGGTGATTGCTGCAACGGTGGTGAAATCGGTCTGTTGCGTGTTAAAGACCAAGTAATCGGACGTCTGAAATGGTGTCTCGACCTCGCGTTCGATAATTGCACCACCGGGTATTCTTCCAGAAGTTGGCACACCGATTCTTATGCTCGATCCAGCGGCGTTCACATCCACACCAGAAACGGTCAATTGGCCTTGCGCAAGGGCGTATATCTCGCCATCGCTACCGCGCAATTCGGTCATGATTAGGCTGCCGCCCATTAGGCTACTGGCAAGTCCCGCAGTCGCCACATGCACGTCTATTTTCTGACCAGGCTTGGCAAACGGTGGCAGTGTTGCGGTGACGATGACCGAGGCCACATTGTCCAGTTTGGTCTTGTCGTAGGCTAGGTTCGCCACACCCTGACTGAACAAATCGTAGTTAGAGATAGGCCCGTCAACTTCTACACCTAGTCGCTCAAGCGTGGACTTTAGACTCTGCGCCGTGAACGAAATCTTGTCGCGATCACCAGTGCCGGCCAGGCCGACGACTAATCCGTAGCCAACCAGTTGGTTAGCACGAGCGCCGGCGAGGCTGGTTAAATCCTTGATGCGATCTGCCTGACTCAGCACCGGGGCTATGGTTAGAGCAACCAAACTCAGAGCGGAAAGGAACGAGCGAATTAAGCTATGCATACTCATTAGAACGGCCACACTTTGTTGAACAACTGGGTACCCCAGTTCACTTTTGAGAAGTCGGCTAGATCACCGGTGCCTTGGTAAGCGATTTGCGCGCCCGCTATGCGTGACGACAGCACGGTGTTGTCGGGTTGGATATCCCGGGCGGAGATAACGCCGCTTAAGCTTATGGTTTCGCTGCCTTCGCTGAGTGATAACTTCTTTTGGCCTTGAATTACCAAATTGTTGTTGGGCAACACCTGAGTAATTAACACCGCAATTGCGCCATCTAAGCTGGCTGCCTGATTAGCGGTGCCGAAACCTTTAGTCTCTACTGCTAGATTGTCAAAGTCCTGAGCGCCAAACGGCGTATTTAGGGGGTTCTTTAAGAGGGTTTGTAAGCCCTTTAGCGTAGCGTTGTTGCCCTCTTTAGTGGCTTCTAAACCACTGCGTCGCNGGGCCTGAGTCGATTCCNTTAGCACTACNGTAACCACATCACCTACCGCAAACTGGCGTTTATGGCCAAACAGACGACTGCTGGCTTGGTCCATAAAGATTGATCCAGTCACTGGCCGCGGCGNTGACTGAATTTCAGGCACCACGGGTATATAGGGATCAATCACCGCTTTATCGGCGGGCAAGGTGGTGGTACAGCCTGCTAACAATGAAACGCTGCAAATTAGCGCTCTAAACTTCATGACGACCTCGTTTATAAATTGTTGTTTAGGAATCGCAGCATTGAGTCCACTGCTGAGATCGCTTTTGAATTCACCTCGTAAGCGCGCTGCGTCTCAATCATGGTGACTAATTCTTCAACCACATTGACGTTAGACGCTTCGAGCATGCCTTGGGTAATTGCACCAGCACCCTGCTCGGTAGGGTTCAATAATATGGGCGCACCACTGGCCGCGGTTTCGCGGAACAGATTCGCCCCTAGCGCTTCCAAGCCTGAGGTATTAACAAAGCGCGCCAGCTGAATTTGACCCAACTCCTGCGCACCACCACCATTGGCCAATTCCACAGACACTGTGCCGTCTCGGCCTACTGTGATGGAGTTGGCTTCCTGCGGAATGATGATGGCCGGCTGCAATAACAAGCCGCCTGCGGTAACCAACTCACCCTCTTCGGAAAGCTTAAAACTGCCGTCTCGGGTATAGGCTACCGTGCCGTCTTGTTGCAGGATCTGAAAATGGCCCTGGCCCTCGATCGCAAGGTCTAAAGCATTTTCTGTGGAGATCATGTTCCCTTGCGCCTGAATTTTTTCCGAGGCTACAACCCGGGTACCGGTACCTAACATAAAGCCGGTGGGCGCTACCGTGTCGGCGCCAGTCTGGCCTCCGGCCTGACTTATGTTCAGGTACAACAAGTCTTCAAAAACCGCGCGATCACGCTTGAAGCCAACGGTGTTGACGTTCGCCAAGTTGTTGGCAATTACGGACATGCGAGTCTGTTGCGCATTAAGGCCCGTTTTTGCGACATATAACGAAGAATCCATGAGGTGTTCCTTTGTGTTACTTAAATTTGCTGATTACGCCAGGCGCATCAGGCTGGAGTTAGATTCGCCAAGTTCGTCTAGATCTTTGACGAGCTTGATCTTCATTTCGAAGCTGCGCATGTGGTTCATTATTTCCACCATGATCTCCATCGCACTTACTGTGCTGCCCTCAACTACGCCAGTGCTTACCGATACCGGTTCGGGCCCGGTGGGGAAGTCGCCTATAGGCAGCCCGTCTACTGCAAATAGGCCGTTTTCCAACTTCACGAGATTTCTGTTACTGGCGTCACGGAGCATGATTTGCGCCACTTCAACTTGTTCAGCCACCTCTTGGGCCGGGTCCAAGGCGTACACCGTGCCCTCTTCAGAGATTGAGATGATTTGGTTCGGGGGCAAAACAATGGGATCGCCTCCGTCGCTTGCGACAAGTTTTCCTGACCCTAGGGTAAGTTGATTTTCGGTATTAACTTTGAGGTCCCCGCGACGGGTAAAGTTCACCTGGCCNTCGTCATTAAGCGCACCCATTACGGTGTCGTTATTGAGGTAAATATCTAACGAATTGCCGGTATAAATTTTTGGCCCTTCTTTTAGCTCAACTAATGTTGTGCCCAGAGCAGTATCCGTGCCGGACTGATCTGCCGTGAACTGCTCAAAAGCCCGCTTGAACCCAAGAGTTGAAACGTTCGCTAACTCATGAAACATATGTGCTNCACGCGCGCGCTCAATTTGAACGTCCGACACNAGTGTTACGATACTTTTATCCATGATCTGCTCCTAACTGAACGCGTTAGATATTTAATATCGTCGACGTTAAGGTTGACGACGTTTCGATTGCTTTGGCATTCGCTTGGAAATTTCGTTGGGCGGTGATTAACGCCACTAACTCTGCCGTTAGATCTACATTGGAGCCTTCTAGTGCGCCAGCTCGAATGGAGCCAAAATTCGCTGACCCCGGCTCACCGTAGGTAGCTCCGCCAGAATTTGCGTTTGCCAAGAAACTCGAGTCACCACGCTGGTTAAGACCATCTGTGCTTGGGAAATTCGCGAGCAACACCTTGCCCAAAGAGGCCTGACTGCCGTTGGAATAGCTGGCTACGATCAAACCATCATCAGCAATGTCCAGTCCTACCAGATTGCCCTCAGCCGCACCGTCTTGGGACTGACTCTTCAGTGCAAAAGATTGGTTGTATTGCGTCGTAGTTGTGAAGTCGAAGGTAAGATCTAGAGCTCCCTGTCCGCCTGCCAAAAAAGCGGTCTGCATCGCAATGCCATTCTTCGGCGATACCAATTGACCGGCTGAGTTAAAGGTCAGCTCACCCTTATCGAGATAAATCGGCGACCATGCGGGTAATCCATTAAAGCCCGCTGGGTCACCGGTCTCATTACCAAATTCGTCGATAAACTGATTCACCGGCACACCGTCGACCACAGCCGTAGCTTGCACAGGCTGAATCCAGGTAGACGTTTCACCCCGCGCGGACTCTATGTTTGCTAGACCCCACACGGCGTCAGCGGACACTTTTACAAATGAATTTTTACCTGTGGTACCACTGGTGAGCACCAGACCGTTGGTCGTGNCATCGTAGTCAACGCTGACGCCAGAAACAGATTTTCCGTCTGCAGATGTCAACGCATTAATTTGTCGCTCTAGCTCCGCTGTAAAAGAGTCTATGGTGTAGTTACCACCAATTGGCATCTCTACAATGCCACTCACGCCATCCACTGTGACGTTAAAGCGATTGTTAGCTGTGGTTACCGCGAAAACGTTATCGACATTGATCCCTAATGGTGCTCCGTAAGCTGCGGCAGGCGTTGACGCAAGGCCGCGCACAGCCACGTCTGATGCCTCAATCAACAAAGAGGGCTCTTCAGGGGTAATGGCAAAACCAAGGAAATTCGCCGACGCATTGTTGAGGTCGGGTGCGTCAGGCGTGCCGACATCAAAGTTCAAGGCGATCTCAGAAGTGTCGCCTGTGGTACCCGAGGCAAACGAAAAACTCTCTGTGGCGTTGTTATAACTTACCGTGATGCCAAAGCGTTGATCGGCTTCAGGCCGCTGGAATGCACCGTTAGGAATCACCGCGATGCCGCTGGTATCAAGGCCATCGTCGTCAATTGCTGAAGCCACTGTAGATAAACCAAACAGCGCATTATTGCCGTTAGGTCCAGCTTGCAGCGACATCTCATCGGCAGGGTTTGCTGCCTGATACGCAAAGTTTCGCCCTATCGGGTCATAGCTCACGGTGACTACGCCGGCACCAAGGGCGCCGTCAATTTGTGCTTGAATAGCAGTAACCACCTGATCTGTTGTCGCCTCAAGTTGCTGTTGTGGGGTTGGAAATGCGACACCCAGATCCACGGCGATCGCAGTTTGCGCAATTCCCTGAGTGTGGTTAATGACAAATTCTCTATTCGCTGGCGCGGTCAGGTCGAAGAATCGATCGTCACCGAATTTGCTATTCAGTTGGGTTTGCATGAACGCCGCTAGTTCGACGCCAGTGAATGGTTGGTCTTGCAGCGCCAACGGTGACAAATCCAGAGTCACTNGATTTCCCGAGTCGTCAATATCGACTGTTGCGAAGTTAGCGAGCTGATCCAAAGTGAATGCAGGTTCCGCTGCCGCGAGGTCCTGCAAAAAGTTGAAACCTTGACCTAACCCCAGCGGGTTAGGCGTTGCAGCGCCCGCCAACGTAGCAGGTTGAGATTCTTGAATNTCCGAAAGATCGTCGAAGATAAACTTAGGCGTTTTGCCAGGTTGAATCTCGCCCGCTATTTCGCTGAAGGGCTTTAGCTCTCCGTATTGGTTAACATANAGTGCTTCGCCTTGATCGTTTTCCGCCTGCTGCAACTGCGGCTGCAAAACCTCTCCGTCAATAACAACATAGGTTTGCCATTTACTCGTGGGTTGATTTACCAGNTCGTTGTATGTGGAGCCGCCTTGGGTATTGGCTTCAGGGTTTGCAGTCTTTACGTAATAAATTGTGGCGGAGTACGCGGTGCCACCGGCATCGTACACATCTACTGCAGTTGACTTGTTGTAGGTATTTGCGTCAGCTGGATCGAAAGCTGCATCAATGACTGGCGCGTCTGCGGGCAGATTAAGGCTTAACTCAACAAACGACGTTTGCCTGGCTTCTCCGATTGTTGCTGGCGGAATGGTCAGCGTTTCTAGNGTATCTCCCACAGCATTGCCGATCCCATCTACTGCTGAAACCATCAANGTCTGGCCGGATGAGTTCACCACGTTGCCCTGCTCATTAAGAACNAAAGCCCCGCTGCGAGAAAAAATATCNGTCTGTCCGTCCGCTGATTTCAACGGAAAAAACCCGTCGCCCGAAATCGCCAAATCCAGCGTNTTGGATGAAAACTCAATGCTTCCTTGGCTGAATTCCTGGCGAATTCCTGTTACCGCTACACCTTGGCCAACCGTACCTGCAGAGTTTTGCAATGGGCTGCTCGCAAAAATGTCGCCAAAGGACGCCTGGGATTTCTTAAAGCCCGTGGTGCCAACGTTTGCAATGTTATTACTGGTAACCGCAAGTTCGGTATTTGCGGCTCTGAGTCCCGTCAATGAAGTAAAAAACGACATCTCTTATAATTTCCTCTGTAATTTCAGCTATTCGCCAATGCGCTTAACGTTTTCCAGCAACATCGGCTCGCTGCCTGCTAGTTCTAGGAACGCCTTACCGGTGTCTTTATCCCAGGACACCCCCGTTACCCGGGTAGCGGCGAAACTATTTACNGATTCGCTTTTGCCATCGCGTATCGCTTGGGCGGTAAAGACATACCGTCCTGATTCTGCGGCGGCTCCAGAAAAGTCACCGCCATTCCAAGTGAAGGGCACCTCGCCAGCGCGTTGTGGACCCAAGGACATTTGATTTACTAGCTGGCCGTTACGTGCATCCATGACGTTGAGCACCACGTCATCCGCACCGGAGTCAAGCTGCAAATACCCGTCCACCGCTTGGCCGCCCGGTTGCTCAAAGAAACCATTATTTGTGAATACGCTTTTGCCAATCAGTGCAGCTCCGCGTGTTAAGCCATCACCCCGTTGATCGTTGACAAACTGTTGCAACGAGTCAGACATAGATGTGGTTGCTTCAAGGGTCGAGAACTGCGCAAGTTGCGCGATAAACGCCTCGTTCTTGACCGGATCCAATGGATCCTGATTCTGCAATTGAGTCGTGAACAGCTTAAGAAATGCGTTACGGTCTAGCTCTTCTGTTTGGTTAGCGCTCTGAGCCTGCAGATCGGTTGTTGTGCGAATATCGCTAATGTTGGAAAGATTCATGAGTGCTGCCTAGTTACTTTTTGAGAATTTCTAGCGTGCGTGATGCCAGCTGCTTCGCCGTATTCATCGCTTCAATATTGCTTTCAAACGCTCGTGACGCTTGAGTGATCTCTACCATCTCTAACATCGAATCGACATTCGACGGATAGACAAATCCATTTTCGTCAGACAACGGGTTATCGGGCTGATAGGTTGCCGGAACCACTTTGTCGTCTTCGTATATCTCTTCAATACGCACCCCGCCTGCTGTCTCACGGCGGTCGTCCCGCACTTGATGTTGCAAAATCGTTGCGAAATTTACCCGCTTAGCCTTGTACGCCGCCTCCTGATCACCGGCTATAACGTCTGCATTGGCTATATTTTCTACCGCCAGCGCCAAACGCTTTGACTGGGCGTCCATTGCGCCTCCGGCCATTCCAAATATGTTTTCTAAACTCATAACTTAATTCCTTAATCGCAGCGAATTAACGCAATAGGTCCAATACCACTTGAGTCATCTGGTTGGCTTGACCCAGCATTGACGTACCGGCTTGCTGTAGCACTTGAGCTTTTGCTAGGCGCGCAGATTCCAACGCAAAGTCGGCGTCCTCCACACGCGAGCGCGCTGCTTCGGTTTTTTCCGAAACGTTTATTAGATTATCCATGGTGTAATTTAGGCGATTATCTATAGCGCCAAGATTGGCGCGCATACGCGCCACGGTATCGAGGGCAGAATCAGCTATTGAAATCGCCAGTCCTGCACTGGCTTGGGTCGCGATATTCATTGTTGCGACGGTGCTCAGAGTCGCGGTTCCAGTGACAAAGTAACCGCTGCCTGCGCCTTCGGCGCCTGCAATTGAACTCGCATTAGTTAGCAGAACTGCTGCATTTGGGTCGGCATTGTCATTGAGTGTAATGTCCCCAAGGGTGCTGCTACCTGTGAGGACTAATTTATCGGTACCACCCACCGCTAGCGTACCCACTGTGATCTGGCCCACAAGGTCTGAAGCGTCGATTGCCGCCTGCCAGCCGGCCACAGTTGCAGCGGCGACAGAAATTGGCACCGTCTCGCCGGTATTTGTCACCACAATGTTATAAGTGGTTGGCGCTGCCGCCAACGCATCAAGGTCACGTTCAGACACCTTGACCGCAGCAGTGTTACCGGCGTCTGTGCCGGCCTGTGTAATGGTAAACGGATCCGAAGAAACGGCTTTAATTGCACCGCTCACTCGCGATGCATCGTTACCATTAGCGGTGGCAAGGGCAACTGCTGCGCCGACGGTAGTGGTCCCCGAGTAATCCATTTTTTGTAATCGCAGAGACGTGCCAACTGCATCGTTTTCAACGGTGATGTCGTCGCCATCGTTGTCGAACATCAGAACTTTACCGTCCGCTGTAGACGTTGCTGTAACGCCGGTCGATCCGGCTACGCTGTTTATGGCACGAACCGCATCTTCTACTGAACTGCTCGAGATCGTAAAGTTGCCGGAGCTGATCCCATTGATTTTGATGGCGTAGCTTTCTCCAACAGCACTGGTTGAAGAAAGTTGCGCATAGGTTTGCGCAGTTGCGGAGACACCCGTTTGACTGGTCAAAGCGTTAATACGATTGACCGTCTGTTTCGCCGAATCTGCTGCTTCAGCTGTAGTAGTCGCCGTACCCAATGGACCTCCAATAGTTAAATCCTCGTTAGCCGCTAAGCCGTTAGCGGCGGGCGTGCCAGCAGCTGCCGCTGCCGCAGTGCCATCGCCGGTATACGCGTATGCACCTATTTGATCGGCCGCGATGGAGGGCACGCTGATCGACAACCTTTCACCTTCCTCCATACCAAGCTGGATCGTTTTGTTTACGAATGTGCCGTCGAGTATTTTTTCGCCATTAAATTGAGAAGTGCTAGATACCCGGTTGATCTCTTGGGTAAGTTGGTTGACCTCTTCCTGCAGAAAGGACCGGTCTCGCGATGAATTGGTTGCGTTAGCTGACTGCACTGCTAACTCTCTAATTCGTTGCAGCATGTCCGATATGGTGTTGAGCGCACTCTCTATGGTTTGCGTCATCGCCATGCCATCACCGGCGTTTTTTACCGCCATGTTTAGGCCATTTACTTGGGCTGTCATACGCTGGCCAATGGCTAATCCCGCCGCGTCATCTGCAGAACTGTTGATTTTCGAGCCAGTGGCTAGGCGCTCCCTCGCCGTTGGCCGCTCCACTCCCGGTCCGTGCCGGGGCCGGTGCGGAGGCCGGCGG
>NHET02000065.1 GCA_002170355.2 Gammaproteobacteria bacterium TMED92 | reverse complement strand
TGCGCCTTGCCTGGGGTTTCTATTTCCCTGAATCCATAGCGTCTTATCAGGAGGCTGCGCGCCTCGACCCAACCCACCCTATGCCTTACTGGGGCATGGCTCACGCTATGGGACCTAATCCGAATTCACGCTATGCGCGTATGCCGGACGACCCCAAGGGTGAGGGTTTGAAAGCCATCAAAAACGCACTGGCGCGGATCGATCGCGCCACCCCACGCGAGGCCGAGCTGATCCGCGCCTTGTTCGTGCTCTACGACAAAGGCGCAATTCCTGACAACAATAAACGCGATCAGGCCTATCTCAGCGCGATGCGCAAACTCAATCAAGCGTATCCTGACGATTCAGACATTGCGGCTTTATATGCGGCTAGTTATATGTCCATTCGCCGTTGGGATTACTGGGACAGCGATGGCGAACCTAAGGGCGAGACCATGTCAGTGGCTGCGGCCTTGGAACACATCATGGCCAAGGACATGTCGAATCCAGGCGTGTTGCATTTACACATTCACTTAATCGAAGCGTCCCTGGAGCCTGAGCGTGCACTAGCGTCTGCTGACGCTTTGGAGGCGACCGTACCCATTGCTGGTCATATCGTGCACATGCCCGCGCACATCTACGTGCGCGTCGGTCAATACGGCAAGGCAATAGACAGCAATGTGCGCTCACAACAGGTTGATCAGCAGTTTGCGCGGATATGGGGCGACCGCCCACTACCGAATCTTGGTACCTATCCGTTGTCACACAAAATGCACGCAGGCCACGCGTTGGACTTTATTCGCTACGCGGCCACTGTGCAGGGTAACTACAACACCGCTAGCGACGCCGCATGGCGTATGGCAAACCGCCTCTCGGCCAACACTGCTTTGATTCGAGGCGGCCAAAAACGCGTCGCTGCGCCCTGGCTGGTGTTAAAGATCTTTGGCAAGTGGGATGAATTACTCAGCCTCGAACCGGCCCATCAGGGCACGCCATATCTAGATGGCATATGGTCCTACGCTGTGGGCAGTGCGCATCTCGCCAAGGGCAACACCGACGCCGCCGCCGCTGAGCTGGCTAAACTTAAAACTATTGCTGAGGCTCCCAACGCTGATGAGTATCGTGTTGGTGCAACCCCGGCATCGGCCGTGTTGAAGCTCGCTGCATATGGCCTGCAAGGCGAGTTGCTGATGGCTCAGGGCAAGCTGACCGCAGCGATAGCAGCTTTTCGAGCAGGTGTCGCTATCGAAGACGAAAACAACTACACCGAACCGCCCGATTGGGCTCAGCCCATGCGCCACTACCTTGGCGCTGCACTGCTGCAAGCACAGCAACCGGAGGCCGCCGAGACCGTCTACCGACGCGACTTACGTTGGAACCAAAACAACGGCTGGGCGTTATTCGGTTTGTACCAAGCGTTATCTGCGCAAAACAAAGATCGCGAGGCAGCAGAGATTTATCGGCAGTGGCAAGCAGCTTGGGTTGCCGCGGATGTAACCATCAGCAGCTCTCACTTTTAGTCGCGACGTCGGTTTAGCATCACTGACGCAACACCGCCGCTGCCTCGCGAATACTGGCCAACGCAACACTTCGCATGTGGGCTTCGCGTTCTGCTGCTAGACCCCATTGACCCATAAAGTGCTGCGCAGCCGCAGCAACATACACCTGCCAAAGTGCCAAGCGTTGCTGATCAATGGGTGAGTATGCGTGGTAGGCGCACACGAACCGCTGCTGGCCATGCAGACCAAATAAATACCGCAACTCCATACTCGCAGCCGCCACATCCGAGAGCGGATCCCCTACTGCGGCATCCTCCCAATCTAAAATGCCAACAATGTCCTCCTGTTGCCATAAAATATTCTCGGGCCAATAGTCACCGTGTAGCAGTCGCAGCGCGCCTTTATGTGCTGAATCAGAAACCCCCAGCAAGCGCTTGCGAATATCAGACCACTCACTGCCTTGAGGCAGGTAATCGAAGACTTCTGGCAACGGATTAATGCGACGTGGTAGATCGGGCATGGTCGCCGTCGATACGCTGTGGATCGCCCAGAGCTGTTGCGCCATTTTGTCGATACATCGTGCCTGCGCTTCTTCTTCAATAACGCTTGAACCCTGAATATGTGACATCACCAAATACTCGTAGTCACTGTGCTGGCGACTGGCATCACAGAGCAACGGTTGTGGCACCGCTAGCCCTGCCTGGTGCAGGGCTTGGAGGAGCGCGAACTCGGTCTCGGCGGTATGCCCAGAGTGATTAGCGCCATGCTCACGGAGCACCCAAGACAGCGTCGACGACTCGGCGGTTACCGCCGTAACAGCATAGGTATTCGCTGATACCCCACCAGTAAGACGAGTTACCGAATACGATCGGTACCGAGGCGATAGTTGCTCCACCACCTCTGCAAATCCGCTATCGCCGATGCTNTTNGCCACTCTNCTCAAGTACGAACCCCCAGACAGCGTTAGTGCCTAACTCTTAGTTAGACAATCCTAGCACTCGCCCACCTCAAGTATTGTTTTCACATGGTTTTGGCAAGGTGCTGGTTTCCATAGGCTGACNTAGCGAGACCTCCGAAACTTACATGCCAACACCACAAATAATCTGGTTTAAGCGTGATCTGCGAATCCACGACCACAGTGCTTTAAGCGCCGCGCTGACCNATGGCCCGACGCTAGCGCTNTACGTTTTAGAACCGGATATTTGGCACCAGCCCACCGCCAGCNTGCGTCATTGGCAACTCACCCAAGACGCCGTGAGTGCCTTGCTCGCGGCACTACAGACCCTGCATTGCGATCTCTGCGTGCGCGTTGGCCCCATCGAACAGGTGTTGGCTGCGCTACGCGCAGAGTTAGGTGTTTTCCACTTACACGCGCACGAAGAAACCGGCGACGCCTGGACTTTCGAGCGGGACAAGCGGGTCGCCCATTGGTGCGTGGAGCACGGCATAGAATTCAGTGAGCATCGCAACTTTGGAGTGTTTCGCGGGCTCAAGCAACGCGACGGGTGGGCTAAACGATGGCGCGCACATATGACCACGCCGCTTGCGCAACTACCCGAACACAGTTGGCTGCAGGCGCCAAGCACTGCGGACTGGCAAGCCTGGGTGCCACCCGTTACCGGCACACCTATCGCTATTGAAGAGCATTTAGACCCACAAGCGGTGCTGAATGGATTTCTGCAGCGCCGCGGCGAACGCTATCATCTGCAAATGTCCAGCCCAGTCACCGCACCAGACGCCTGTTCGCGTCTAAGCACGTTGTTAGCAACCGGCCGTCTGGGCATGCGTCAGGGGGTGCAGCAAACCTGGGCAACACAGGCCGAGGTAAAAAGCCGCCAGCCAGAGCTAACGGGTACTTGGCCGAAAGCTTTGGCAGCGTTCCAGAGTCGCTTGCATTGGCACTGTCACGTCATCCAAAAATTCGAGAGTGAACCGGCAATCGAGTTCCACAACATGGCACGTAGCTGCGACGGCCTGCGCGAAGACGACTTTAACAATGCGAAATTTAACGCATGGTGCAAAGGCGAGACTGGCTACCCGTTTGTGGACGCCTGCATGCGTTATCTAAATGCAACAGGTTGGATTAACTTTCGCATGCGCGCGATGCTGGTGTCGTTCGCCGCATATGATCTTTGGTTGCATTGGCGTAAACCTGCCCAACATCTGGCTCTTCTATTCGCGGACTACGAGCCGGGCATTCACTATTCTCAGGTGCAAATGCAGTCCGGCACTACTGGCATAAATACGTTGCGCATTTACAACCCCATCAAACAATCCACCGACCAAGACCCAGACGGGACCTTTATCCGTACTTGGGTGCCTGAACTTGCCAATTTGATAGGACCAATGATTCATACGCCATGGCAAGCCACTGCAATGGAACAACTGGCGGCTGGTTGTGTGATAGGCCGCGACTATCCCGCACCCATTGTTGATCATGCAGACGCCAGCCGTTGGGCGCGCTCACAATTCGCCACCGTCCGAGCGTCTAGCGCTGGCAAAGATGATCGACAACACATCGTCGCGAAACACGGCAGCCGCAAACGAGTAAATCGCCGATGACACCGACGCTTTTAGCCGACCCCTGTCGCTCATGCATCGCCCAGCTGAGCGATATTGCCGTCGCCGAGCTGCGTTCCGACCACGCGGGCGAGACCGGTGCAGTGTATATCTACCGCGGTATTCTTGCGCTCAGTAACGATGCGCAATTGCGCAGTTTTGCGCAGGATCATTTGCACACCGAGAGCTTACACCTGGCGACGATTGAGCAGCTGTTACCGCCACAACAGCANTCCAAATGCCTACCACTCTGGCGTGTGGCGGGGTGGTCTCTCGGCGCGCTTTGCGCAACTGGCGGTCGTCGCTTTAGCTACGCAACCATTCGGGCGGTCGAGACCTTTGTGGTCGCACACTATCAACAGCAATTGCCTTTGTTTCCGCAACCACTGCGCAGACTGTTGGAGCGGTTTTGCAACGACGAGGCCCATCACCGGGACGAGGCCAATGCTGCCCTCCACACGTCCGCCCAATACCGACTTTGGCACTGGACGGTGGCGGCCGGGTCGGCNTTGGCCGTGCAACTGGCNCGGCGCCTGTGACCACGCTTGCAGGCNGTTATAGATGGCTTTAGACGCGGTAACCTGTATCCAGTAGTGGCATCTTTCGAACCCGCTTACCAGTTGCTGCGTACATCGCATTAGCCACTGCTGGGGCGAGCGGCGGCAGCGCCGGCTCGCCAAGTCCAGTAGGAGCATAGTCACTCTCAATAAAATGCACGTCCACCTGCGGCGCGGCACCAATCCGCAAAACTGGATACCGATCTAGGTTGGTCTCTTGTACGCGACCATCCTCGATTGTGATCTTCTGTCCTGCCATGGCGCTATAGCCATCAATTATTGAGCCTTGAACTTGATTCAACGCGCCACTGCGATTAATGATCGGCCCAACATCTACGGCGGCAGTCACCTTGTGGACCGTAACTTTGCCAGACCCATCGACACTCACTTCAGCCAATTCCGCGACGTGTGCCGCGTGACAAAAATAGAAAGCGACGCCTAAGCCGCGCCCCGCCGGCATGGGCCTTCCCCAACCGCCTTTTGCTGCCGCTAGCTTAATGACGCCGATCGCCCGCTCAGTATTCAGGATCCGAATGTCGTCTGGCTTAAGCCACCTTGGCTCACCCATCATCTCTATCAACAGCTCCACGTGATCGCGGCCCGCAGCCTCAGCCAGTTCGTTGATAAAGCACTGAGAAACGAACGCATGAGTGTTTGAGAACGGCGCCCGCCATGGCCCAGAAGGCGTGTCCATAGGATACGTCGTCAAGGAACCCCGAGCATGAGCGCTAGTCGCTATGGGGAAGGTGCTCGGATGCACGCCGGTCCAACGAGAGGGCTTGCCGTCTACCGCAGTACCAATGGTGTGCTCTTCCCAGGCCGCCAGTTTGCCATCTTGCGTGACAGCGCCGCGCAGGCGACAAAAGCCGCCTTCACGGAAGAAGTCTTGGCGCATGCTGTCCTCACGGGACCAGGTTAACTTGACCGGTTGACCACTGAGTTTTGACAATTCGATGGCCTCGCAAACGTACTCGCCGGATGTGCGACGGCCGAAGCTGCCACCCATACGTTTTACATGAATGGTGAGTTGATCTTTTTCTAGGCCATAGCGCTTCTTCGCTAAGGCTTGGAACGACGGACCNCTCTGCGTTGGCAGCCACACCTCTAAATGATCCTTGCCACCGTTACGCCCAGGCCGATAGTGAGCTGTACAGTTCATCGGTTCCAAACATAGGTGGCTCAAATACGGGTACTCGTAGAAGCTGCTGATGACAGTGTTGTTGGGGTCTTCTAGTGCCGCATCAACATCGCCTTGTTCATGCAGAACCGCTGCACCCACATTACCTTGCTGGTGCGCAAACTCGGCAAAGCCACTCCAGCTATCCTTGTTGGCGTCGCTCTCATCCCAAGTCGCGGCTAAGGCTTGGCGCGCGCTAAATACCGCCCAAGTGCTGGTGCCGACAATGCCAACACCATCCAACAGCTCACGCACGTTGCCGTTGCCCTTAACTTTGTAAGCGTCCACAACACCAGGCAATTGTTTAATTGCTGCGATATTCGCATCAACAAGCTTGCCGCCCACAGCAGGGCATTTGGCATAGCAGCCGTACAGCATGTTTTGGACTCGCGTGTCGATGCCAAAATCGCCTTGACCCGTGACTATTTGGAGAGAGTCGACCTGACTCTTTGAGGTGCCAAGAATCCGATAATCCTCTCGATCGCGAAATTCCAAATCTGTTTTCGCTGGCATGGGTTGTTCTTGCGCCAGCGCCGCCAATTCGGCGAAGCTGCGCGAACGATCGCTGAGCAGATGGCGAACTCGACTGTTCTCTGCGCGCAACTCTTCCCTTGGCAACTCCATGACAATTGCTGCCGCACTAATCAGCATTTCTCGCGCAGTTGCGCCCATTTCACGCATCAATTGCCAGTTCAGGAATACCGTATACGACCCGCCGGTCGATTGCCGACCGAAACGCTCGGTATCTACCTCCGCGGTCTGCTCGACGATCACGTCATCCCAATCCGCACCCATTTCTTCTGCAACGATCATCGGCAGCGATGTCTTAATTCCCTGCCCCATCTCCGGTGAGCCGCTGTAAATCACAATGCGGCCATCCGGACGAATTTGCACATAAGCGTTTAAGTCACCACCACCAACCAGGTTAGGCGTAGTTTGCGCCCACCCGGGGGCGGCAGCCGCGAGTACCAACCCGCCGCCCATGACGCCAGAAATTTTCAAAAAATCGCGGCGTGATGGTTCGCCTAACGCATTCTTTCGGACACTTACCTTATTCTGTTTGCTCATGCTTGGGCCTCCTTGCTGGCAGTGGCATCGACGCTTAAGGCCGCCGCGTGGATAGCCTCACGAATGCGGATGTAGGTGCCACAACGGCAGTAATTCCCTGTCATCGCTGCATCAATGTCTGCGTCGGTGGGTTTCGCGTTACGACGCAGCAGTGCAGCGGCGGACATGATTTGACCTGACTGACAATAGCCGCATTGGGCTACATCCTTGTCGATCCACGCTTGTTGCAAAGCGTGTAATTCGCCGCCTTGCGCAAGGCCTTCGATGGTTGTAATGGGCTGGCTTGCAACCTGACTTATGGGCAACAAACAACTGCGCATGGGTTGTCCGTCGATATGCACAGTGCACGCGCCGCATTGACCAATACCGCAGCCGTATTTGCTGCCAGTGAGTCCAATTAGATCGCGCAGCACCCACAATAGCGGCATATCGCCCGGTGCATCCACTTCAGCGTCTGAACCATTTATCGTTAACATGTACCGAGGCATTGCCTACTCCTTGAGTTTCCGTGCGACAAACTATCGCATAGCCGCTAGAACCAGGGCAATGCGAAGACACAGAGCGCAGCGCGATTTCCCAATTGCGGTATAGTCTGGTCGTGTTGAAGGGAGAGGTTGGTATGTTCAGTCACATTATGACCGGTGCTAACGACATTAATACGGTAAAATCATTCTACGACGCCGTAGTGGGAGCGCTCGGCGTAGAGCCAGGTGTAATTGACCCAAAAGGGCGTTGTTTTTACCGCACAGACACGGGCGTATTTGCCATAACACAACCCATCGACGGCAACCCCGCGGGGCATGGCTATAGCAGTGCTATTGGTTTTATGGCAGCCAATCCGACAGCCGCGAACGCCTGGCATGCCGCCGAACTGGCCAACGGCGGTAGCACTTGCGAGGACCCTACCGGCCCACGCGGCGATTTATATCTGGCCTACTTGCGGGATCCATCCGGCAAAAAAATCTGCGCACTGCACAGATTCCGCTAATCCTGACGCCAAGAGAGTAGACCCCATGAATATCACTACCTTGCCAACAGCACTGCTGCTGGCCACTGCCGTGAGCACTACCAGCGTCGCCGACGACGCTTCCATGGGACCACAGCTACTGTGGGGCGACACGCATTTGCATACGTCTTACTCGTTTGATGCGTTTCTGAACGGTAATCAAACCGCGGATCCAGATGTCGCCTATGCTTTTGCCTCTGGTCAACCGGTGATTCATCCTGGCACTCGAACCTTGGTGCAACTGAATACGCCCTTGGACTTTTTGGTGATCTCTGATCACGCTGAGTTTTATGGAGGCATTCGCGATATCTATCGCGAGGGCGTGCAAGACGAAGACCCGAACATTTTCGAGCGCATGGCATATTGGTACACCGAGAAACAAATTCGCGATGCCATCGACAGCGGCAACGGCCCCGCCTACTTCGCCAACCTATTGCCTGAAGATCAGGATCCGATAGAAGCTGCTCGCTCATGGAGTGTAAATACAGCAGCGGCAACGCCACCGGGCGCTGACTTGTCCGCGCGCAACGCGTGGCAGCGAATGCTCGACAGCGCCGAGCGTTTCGACCAGCCTGGCAAATTCACTACGCTTATTGGTTGGGAATGGAGTTCCGTACCGGGCGGCGCAAATTTACACCGTGTCGTTCTAACCGATGCAGACGTACCCACTGCGCGCAAATTCATGCCGTTCTCATCTACCGATAGCCCATTTCCAGAGGATCTTTGGGCATGGATGGACGCGACTGCGCAGCAACTTGGCACACGCTTTGTTGCGATCCCTCACAACTCCAACATCTCAAAAGGCCAAATGTTTTCCACGCGGTCCTTACGCGGCGCAGCCATTTCGGCGGACTACGCCAAACAACGCATACGTCTAGAGCCTATCGTTGAGATCACGCAATACAAAGGCGATTCAGAAACCCACCCAAACCTCTCTCCAGACGATCAATTCGCCGACTTCGGCTTGTATCCCTGGTACATCCAGCAGGTGCGTACCGATAACTATCGAGCACAGCCCGGCGACTATGTGCGCTCGGCGTTGAAGACAGGTTTGCAACTAGAAGCTAAATTGGATGTGAATCCCTATGCGTTTGGTGTTGTTGGATCAACGGACAGTCATACCGGATTAGCCACTGCTGAAGAGGCAAATTTTTGGGGCAAAATGGCCAGCGGCGGGACTCCTGAACGCAAAGCCAGGCCACGTATTGAAGATGCTGACAACACGCTTGGTCCGACTGGCTGGTCAATGCAAGCGGCTGGTTTGGCGGCAGTTTGGGCGCAAGAGAATTCCCGCGCGGCGATTCTCGACGCTATGCAACGCAAGGAAGTGTATGCAACCACCGGACCACGCATTCGGCTGCGTTTTTTTGCCGGTGACAACTTGTCCGTGAAAGATCTGGAGCAGCAAGACTGGCACACCGCACTTACCGCGAAAGCAGTGCCAATGGGCGGAGATCTACTCGTCGCCGCTGACAGTGTGCCGAGTTTCTTAGTCTCTGCAAGTAAAGACCCATTGTCCGCAAGTTTGGATCGTATCCAGATCGTCAAAGGGTGGCTCAACTCCCGTGGCCAAGCGGAGGAAAAAGTATTTGACGCGGTATGGGCTGGTGAGCGTCAACCGATCGCGGGCAAATTGCCGATGATTGATGCAGCTGTGGACCCTAAGACCGGCCGNTGGGACGATCGTCATGGCGCTGCCGTTTTACAAACAGTCTGGCAAGATCCTGAGTTCGACCCAAATCAAAGTGCCTTCTACTACGCTCGAGTGATACAACTACCCACTCCGCGGCACGCGCTGCTGGACGCCATTGCANTAGGTTTAGACAAGCCCACCGTTGGTGTAGCTACCATTCAAGAGCGCGCCTATTCAAGTCCCATTTGGGTTAAACCGCGTTAGCCGGGCGCCACCAACTCANCAACATGGAACGCAGCATTAGTGCTGCAAGAGCCGCAGCGGCGGCATAACCCAACCAACTATGGCTCATAGTCATGGCGGTTGTAGGTTGAGCGACAAACTCCAGCCCCCAACTGTCTGCAACAGCATTGGTCAAATAGCCACAAGCGAAGCTCACGCTCAANACGCTGAACAAGTACGCATATAAAGCGCGTAGACCCAACTCACGCTTCACCAGTGCNACGGTAGCGATATTCGTTGCCGGCCCTACCAACATAAACACCAATACAGCACCTGGAGATAGGCCGGAGAACAGTAATCCNGCAGCAATTGGTGTGGACGCGGTCGCGCAGATGTACATTGGTACCCCAATCAGCGCCATCACTACAAAGGCGAGCAGGCCATCACCCCACTGCAGCAGCAGTTCTTCGGGTACGAAAGTTTTAATCACCGCTGCACAAGCCAAGCCAATCAGCAGCCACTTGGTTATATCGCGCAGCAAATCGATAAAGGTAAAGTGCCAGGCAGCAAACAACTTTTGCCGCCAAGACGCTGAGGTCGCACTCGCCGCTGTGTCCGCAGCGCAACAACCCTCGGCCGCCAACGCAACCGGCTTGGGCGCATCGCTGTCCCGACCAACCAGTAANCCCGCCACTATGGCGCTGATGATCGCTGCCACAGGACGCATAACTGCCATGAAGGGCCCGAGCAACGCGTAGGAAACAGATACGGAATCTACGCCTGTTTCTGGTGTCGAGATCAAGAATGCCGTGGTCGCGCCCTTTGATGCACCGCCGCGTCGCAATCCCATTGCCGCAGGAATTACTCCACAGGAACACAGCGGCAGCGGCGCGCCAATCAGGGCGGCTTTTACTGTTGCAGCGATCCCTGGTTTACCAAGTTGGCTGGCCATTAAGTCTTCCGGCACCAGCGCCTTAATCACCCCTGCCACGGCAAAACCGAACAGCAGCCACGGTGCCGACTCGATAAACAGCTCCACGAAATTACTCAACAGCAATTGCATTAACGCACCTCGGATTGTTGCAAAACACTGTCACTGTGGGCGCTCAACGCTTCGAGGATCGTGCAGTGGGTAGCCGGCTCGGCGCCGCCACAACAAGCATCACTCAACGCCTGTAATGACCGTTGAATACGCTGCATGTCGCGAATGCGCTGTTCAACCGTGACGATCTTAGCGTCGACAAAATTCTGCACATCCTCACAAGATTTTTCATCTTTGGTGACTTCTAGCGCAAGTAATTCGTGGATCTCGTTCAACGTAAAGCCGACCCGTTTGGCGCTGAGAATGAAGTTAACGCGCTGCGCATCGGCTTCACTGTAGAGCCGATAACCGGCTGCGCTGCGCAAGTGTGGCGTCAACAAACCATGCTTTTCGTAAAAGCGTAGGGTGTCCTGAGACACGTCGGCGAGCTTCGCCAGTTCGCCGATTTTCAAATTAGCATTGTTCATGGGGCCAATATAAACCTTAGAGTTAGGTCTAAAGTCAATATTTTGTGACGAATCGACCATCCACCTTCAGGTCGTGCTCTATTGCCGCGGTGCCGACGGCCCAGGCGCGCTTTTCCCGATTGACCTCATCAGTACTGCTATCACTGCACGCTCCTGGCCGTGCCTTACCGTTCTGTTGCACGCTAAGCGGTGATCTCTGTTCTGCTCTTTTCTTCTCTCTACGCGCCAGTGGCTGGGCGTTCTCAGCGTTTTTAGGCTTAAATTTTTATTTTGTCTTTCAGTAGACGCCGATCCAATCGACTTCTATTGCAAATGCGCCGTCTATGCCGTCGTTTATCATCAGCCCAAGTTCGACAACTTGGTTGGATGTTATTTGCGGTGCGTTGAGGCGGCGCCCGCGCCAATTAGGCCAGAAAGTGTCGAAAGGTAATTCGACTTCAAGCCATTCGTCTTTGCTTGTCGCGAATTGCGACCAATAGGAGATCCGCGAATTCCTTGGTCGCAAGCGAAATGTGTACTCGCGGCCATCACCGCGAACTTTAAGACGCACGCCAGTCGCAGGGTCACGCAGCATCTCGCCCGCGCCGACTCGGATCGACGCAAACCCACCGCCGTTAGTGTTCAATGACCCAGAAAACGACAACACGTCGGCCGACCGCGCTATGTACCCTAGTGAACGACCGCCCATAACGTTGTCGTTTACAACCCGCCAGTCAAGACTGTGTGCCGCCGCAGGGTTGGGCACTTCGTTGGCCTGAGTGTACGCTGAACTAATCACTATCATTGTCAGCAACACTCCAACTTGCATGTGGTTCATAAATCTCAACGTCTGGCGCCTACGCTCGCCCCGCCAACTGTGCATCTAATTCATCGGTACCACATAGGCTCCAGATGCGCTGGCAGAAATCGTAATCGTCCCGCCCATGCCAGAATGATTAAAGCAGTAGTAGTAAAGTGTGGTGACACCTTCTGGCACCGTAAACTGCACATAGGCGCCGGCGTTACCGGCATTGCTGACGCGACTTACGCCCTCGGTAAATGCTACGCCCCCGCCAAAAGTGCCATTAGGGGTGGTCGAAATATACAGCGGATGGGTTGCGTTGGTCCCATCAGACTGCAGGAACCGATACGTCTTGCCGACCTGCAAATTTAGGCCGGGACTTACGCTGTCATCTATATGGTATTTGTTGCCCGTACCGTAACCGTTGGTACCACTAGCGACCACGATATTGAATTCCACCGGCGCCTCGGCTACCGATTCTGCAACGTCGGTAATCTCTACAGTCAGATCTTGGCGGGTTTCGTTGACACCGTCGCTAACTACTACGGTGATCTGGTACGACGTCTTAGTTTCGTAATCCGGCGCCGAGGTGAACGTAATGTCACCAGTTTCTGAGACCGTAAATGAGGCGGCATCATCCCCGGCCACACTGTAGGTCAGGTTATCTCCCTCTGCGTCAGTCACATCGAGGCTGAGCAACGTTGTTTGGTTTTCTCTTACTGGCACAGTCGCGTCCAAACCATTTATCGTTGGGGCACTGTTAGCTACCGCTTCATCAACATCCGTAACATTGACGGCGACACTTTGCGTGGTCGTAACGTACCCGTCAGTAACCTCTACGGTTACTGAATAGCTGCTCTTGGTCTCATAGTCCGGCGCAGCAACGAAGGACAACACACCGCTGCTGTCTATGCTAAAAGCCTCGGCATCGTCGCCGCTAAGACTAAACGACAAGCTGTCGCCATCTGCGTCTGATGCGCTAACTGTGACCACTGAGGTTTGGTTTTCTTCGACCTCAATTGAAGACGCTAGGTCCAGTGTCGGACTCGAATTGGTAGTCCCGGAGCCATAGCTGCTGCTTTCCGAACCTCCGGAACCGCCGCCGCCGCAGGCCACTAGCGCGACAGTGGACGCACTAAAGAATATCGCCTTAGCAAACCAGGAATAATGAAGCACCGCAATTCTCCGCATAAATGAGACTAAACGGTGCGTTTCGGCGCATGCAAAAAACATCAACGCCAGATTAATTTCTCATCAACCTGTCTTCGATAGCGCTAAGTATGTGGACACAAAGTGGACGCTGGATACGTCGTTGCTTAGTTGCGGGTTAACACCACCACTGGGATAAGTCGATTGGTCTTTTCTTGATATTCAATGTAAGGCGGCCAAACTTCCGCCATGATGTCCCACAACGTTTGCCGCCGTTCGTTGGCCACGGTGGTTGCCGTAGCTGTGAATTTGTCTGCCGCGACCTGTACCTTCACCTGGGGCTGCGCGACCAAGTTGTTGTACCAAGCAGGATGCTCGGGGAAACCGCCCTTTGACGCGATTATGATGTAATCGCCAGACTCTTCCCCATAAATCAGCGGCAACATGCGCTCAACGCCAGTCCTGTTGCCAATGGTAGTTAGTAACAAGGTTGGTACGCCGCGCCAAATATGCCCATCTGCACCATCGGTCGCCAAATAGTTGCGCATATGCTCTTGCGCCCAATCAGGTAGTGTTGATCCCATTTTTGCTCCCCCTTTCTTTCTTTCGATTTGGCCGACGGCGATTAAGTGTGGTCTTTAACGGTGTTAAAGCGCTCTTTAGCACGCCACAGGGCCACCATTGGCACTGCAAATATAGCCCCAGCGATTAAGCCCGCAACAATTCCGCCACCCCTAACGTTGACCAAATTCCAAACAACCATCGCAATGACCACTTGGGCGGTATACACCGCAGCCCAAGGCCACATCCAGCGGCGCATCCGCCAAAACCCAAACGCACCCGCACCGTAGATGACCCAATGCAATGGCTCGGTAGCCTTCGCCCACCAACCGGTAAGAGTGAAACCAAGCCAAATTTCGTGATCTTCAGCTACGGGTTTTAAGAAAAAGTCGAACGGCATATAGATAAAGGTCATGTACAGGCAGAAATAGAATAAACCGTTCATCCACCAGGGACGTAAGGCCCAGTCCGCGCGAAGTTTAGTAATCAATGCCATTGTTTCCTCTCTTTGCTTTAACCCACCTGGTCTGGCAATGGTTTCTCGGCAAAATGTGCTCGAATGTTCGCAAATGCGCGCATACCCATGGCCTCTCGAGTCTCCACCGTACCGCTGCCCATATGCGGTAGCAACACCACCTGTTCTAGCTCTAGTAGTGCCTTCGGCACAATCGGTTCATGGGCAAATACGTCCAAACCCGCCCCAGCAATAACGCCACTTTGCAGTGCTCGTAACAGATCGGCTTCATTCACCACGTCGCCCCGCGCCGTATTGATAAGCATAGCGTCAGGGCGCATCAGCGCCAGCGTTTGCGCGTTGATCAAATTACGCGTCTGTGGCGTTGCTGGACAATGCAAACTGACAAAATTTGCCTGAGCCAAGAGTTCCTCGAGGGGCAAAAACTCCGCGCCTAATTCAATCGCCACGGACTCGGCGAGCGGCGAGCGTCCGCTATAGATAATGCGCATACCAAAGCCATGANGGGCCTGGCGTGCCATCGCAGTGCCAATACGCCCCATCCCCACAATACCCAACGTTTTACCAGACACTTGGGTCGACAACATATGAGTCGGGTGCCAGCCATGCCAGCTGCCTCCACGCACTAAGCGCTCGCCCTCACCGCTGCGTCGCGCACACATCAATAGCAATGTCATGGCAATTTCAGCAGTAGCGGCAGTTAGCACACCGGGCGTATTCGAAACCGCCAAACCATGAGCGCTGGCAGCCGCCAAATCGATGTGATTAAAACCGACGCCAAAGTTTGCCAACAACTTGGCGCGAATACCGGTTTGCGCGGCCGCTGCAAAAACTTCGGTATTCAGCGCATCCGTAACCGTTGGGCAAACCACATCGGCCCGAGTCAGAGCAGCCGCAAGAGCTTCAGCAGACATCGCCACGTCGGCCTCGTTGCAGATGAGCGTGTAGCGTTCCGAAAGCGCAGCTTCCACCGCTCGGGGCCAGCGCCGCGTCAGCAAAACCACTGGTTTATTGTGTTGCACAGCCACTTCAATTACCCATAAAACCGTTCAGCGTACCGATACTAATCTTTCTCTGAGCAGAATAAACTGCCGCTCTACGANGAGCATTAGGGAACCCGCTATGCAGGCAACAGACAAGAACTACCATCACTTTGTCAACGGCAATTCAGTCAACGGCACGTCGGGGCGAACCCAGCCTATTTACAATCCATCTCTGGGCAGTGTCAGCGGCTCGGTAAGTTTGGCCACCGCCGCCGAGGTCGACACAGCGGTGCGCAGTGCCGCCAATGCCTTGGGCGAGTGGAGCAGCATGAACCCACAACGCCGNGCGCGCGTNTTGTTCAACTTCAAAGCACTGGTAGAGGCCAACGCCGATGAGCTGGCTCTGCTCATCGCCGAGGAGCACGGCAAGGTCATCGCCGATGCCCATGGCGACATCCAACGCGGGCTCGACGTTATTGAATTTGCTTGTGGCGTGCCGCACCTTAGCAAAGGCGAATACACCCAGGGTGCGGGACCCGGCATTGATGTCTACAGCATGCGCCAGCCTGTGGGNGTAGTCGCGGGCATCACCCCATTTAACTTNCCCGCCATGATACCCATGTGGATGTTCGGCGTAGCCATCGCTACCGGCTGTACATTCATATTAAAACCGTCAGAGAAAGATCCAGGCGTGCCCTTGCGACTAGCTGAATTAATGATGGAGGCTGGCGCGCCCGCCGGGGTGCTGAACGTCGTCAACGGTGACAAAGTGGCCGTAGACGCTATTCTCGAACACCCCACAATACAAGCTGTTAGCTTTGTTGGTTCGTCGGACATTGCGCACTACGTNTACCAGCGTTGCGCAGAAAACGGCAAACGTGTNCAGGCCATGGGTGGCGCCAAGAATCACGGCATCATCTTGCCTGACGCCGATATGGCCCAAGCGGTAAAAGACATCAGCGGCGCAGCCTATGGATCCGCAGGCGAACGCTGTATGGCACTGTCTACGGTAGTTACCGTGGGCGAAGATACTGGTGATCGTTTTATCGACGCCATGCGCAGCGAAATCGAACGCCTCAATGTGGGAATATCTACCGACCCCAANGCGGATTATGGCCCAGTGGTCAGCGCAGCGCATAAGCAACGGGTCAGTGACTACATACAAATGGGTGTGGACGAAGGCGCAGANCTGGTAGTAGACGGACGCGGCTTTCAATTGCAGGGATATGAAGACGGATTCTTCTTAGGGCCGAGCCTATTTGACCGAGTAGCACCTACCGCNCAAAGCTACCAAGACGAAATTTTTGGCCCAGTGCTGCAAGTGCTGCGCACCGAGGACTTTGAAACCGCCATGGCACTGCCATCCAAACATCAATACGGCAATGGTGTGGCGGTATTCACCCGCAATGGTGGCGCGGCCAGAGAATTTGCCCAACGAGTCAACGTNGGCATGGTGGGCATCAATGTACCAATCCCGGTACCCGTGGCTTATCACTCATTCGGTGGTTGGAAACGCTCNGCCTTNGGCGACATGAACCAACACGGCATGGAAGGTGTACGGTTTTATACCCGAACAAAGACCGTTACCCAACGATGGCCTGAGCAAGTGACCGAAGGGTCATCATTTGTCATACCAACGATGGAGTAGTGCCCTGTCTGGAGACTTCCAGCGGCGGAGGTTTTTACCAAACCGTATTAACGTGAGGGTATCGGTGGATGCGCTCATCGGCGGTGATTAAACTGACATTGTGCTGCCGAGCAAGCGCGACAATAAATCGATCCGCGGGGTCTGGATGGAATTCTCCGGGCAACGATTGGGACTGAACGGCTAACTTGTGATCAATAGGCACATGCTGAATCCCCTCTATGGATTCCGTTGCAGCAATCCACTCGACAACATCCATGGTCAACACGAGACGTTGCTTTTTAATCAGCAGAGCAATTTCCCACGCGGTTATCGCAGAAACCAATAAGCGCTCGTTTGCTCGCAAGGTTTTATGAATCGCATTTTTGGCAACCCGCGATAACTCAGGCGCATCACTCACCCACCAAATGAGCGCGTGAGTGTCTAGAACCATCATCCCAGTACTTCCCAGTCGTCTTCGCCAACAGATTGCATGGGATTGATATAACTGACTAACGAACCTTTTAGCCGCGCACGCGCGTCTTCTTGTGTCTCACGGAACGGACGCACCTCTATAGACGGCCTGCCATGGTCCGTTATGACTAGAGATTCGCCGGTCGCC
>NHET02000102.1 GCA_002170355.2 Gammaproteobacteria bacterium TMED92 | reverse complement strand
CCCTGCGCCTCCCGCGCGGGTGCCCGATGCGCCAGCACCTGCGCTCGAGCCTGATCCAGATGCCGTACCTGAGGATGAGGAGCTTGAAGAACTGCTCTCACTCGCGGGTGCTTCCGCCGCGAATACCGGTTTGACCGATAGGCCGAATACCAACGCTATCATCGATATTATCGATGTTGCTTTTCCTGCCCAACCAATTCTAGCAGCGGCCATTTTGTATCTCCTTTTTAGACTGCGTAGGGGTCTACCCAGGGTTACCCTTCGCATTGCAACAAAATCTTGCAATTTTTAACGATCTTAACCTGGGCCAAATGTTTACCTTTAGTTTCCATCTGTCATAGCCAATTAGCTGGTCAATGCCGCTATGGGCCCGTGGGGGGTTTTCGATAGCAGCTCTGTGAACTTTAGGTTAACAGTCTGAAGAATATCAATTTCTATGTTTTTGTCTATGAAGATTTTATTTCTTTGGTCTCGGCGGTAATTATGCCTTTCCTTCGGCTTTCAGCACTCAGTCGATGCTTTACCTACTATTTTTCCAAACGACGAGAATATGAGCACCTCTCGGAGCGCATTGAGCGAGCATCCAGGTTGTAGCTTAAAATCCATGCGCCGGTCCGAACGACCAAACAGCCATACCTGTTGCAACGCGCCAGTCTTTTCTTGATCCAAATCCAACCGTTGTGCGCCATTAGCTGGTACGCGTTCAGATGCAATGCCCGCGCCCTCCGCACTTTCAAGTGATGCTCCAAACAACAAGGCCGAGCAGACGAAGGGTTCCTGCGGCGTGGTATCCGCCGAATCCGTGTCCAACGCGTTTAGTTTCAGCAACTGCACTTGGTAGCGCCGCTTGCCGTCGTACACCAGGTGTGTGCCATCGCATAGTTGCGGTAGATTAGCGCTGCGAATGACTCGATAAACGAGAGTCATAGGTGATACCGCCTGCTGGCCCCAGGGTTCCGCCGGCTCAAGATGCGTGATAGCACCGCTGTCTTTGAAAGCTAAGACCATCGGTAGTTGACCTTGCTCGAACACTATGCGGCGAATCTCATCTACTCCACCGTCTGTACCTTCCAGCGTGTAATCGGTTATTTGCCCCTCGCTTACCAGCAGTCCTCTTCCATCATAGTTTTTGACCAATCGCAGCGGCCCTGCAGTCTTACCGATGATTTCAAAACGATGTTCGTTTTCCCTTCGCTCTTCTATGAAGGTTGCAGTACCGAGCTTCAGATAGTTCCAGCGAAGGCTCATTTCCAGCGATTCCAACGCACCCGCGCTGAGGCTGCACACTAAGATCAGCAGCACACTGAGCCCTTGCCTGACAACTCGCACCTGTACGACTTCGAGTCAGTAAACTGAGTTATACCAAAGCCTCTATTAGTGAAGGTCCTGGTGTGCCAAGCGATGCAGCTAGCGCAGAGTTAAATTCTTCTGCAGAGCTGGCTTGCCAAGCACTCATCCCCATACCTTTCGCCAAGGAAACCCAATCAAGATCCGGCCGCGTTAGGTCCAACATGCTCATAGCTTTCGGTCCAGGGTTGTGCGCGCCGACCCTGGCAAACTCAATTTGCAAAATCGCATACTTACGATTAGCGAGGATAATCGTCGTAATATCAAGACTCTCCCGGACCTGGGTCCATAGCGCTTGCACCGTGTACATAGCACTGCCGTCAGCCTGCAAATTAATCCCCCGACGCTCTGGACAAGCCACCGCCGCGCCCGTAGCCGCCGGTAAGCCATAGCCTATCGATCCGCCCGTGAGCATTAACCAATCGTGTGCCGGAGCGGTGGCTGTGGCGATCGCCGAGCCAGCACCGCAAGTCCCACCTTCATCTACAACAATCGCATTGTCAGGGAAGTAATGCGCTAATGACTGCCCTACGGACATCGGCGTTAGCGCCCCCTTTGGCGCTTCAGGTCGCTGATACTCAACCAAGATAGGCTGCAGGTCTGCAGCACCCACAGCTTGGCATAGGGCATCTAACGCCCCATCTATGTCACCGTCTCGTTCTACCAGGGTGTGAATCTGACAATTTTCAGGAGTTAGCCAGTTCGGTTTGTCTGGGTAGGCAAAAAACGTTATGGGCGGTTGGCTGCTCACCAGTATGAGATGTTCGACCCCTTGAAGAACCTCTGCGGCTTGCTCGCCGAAGTAAGGCAGACGTTGTATTTCTGCTACACCAGCGCCGCGTCGCATTCGTGATATGAAGGTATCACTGATAACCCGAGCTCCTGTTTTTTGCGCTATACGATTCGCCAAAGCCAAGCGCGATTCGGTTAACAGCCCGTTCATGAGAAGTACCGTCCGTTTGCCTGAGTGCAACGCCTTGGCCGCCATCTCAATTCCGTCGGAGTCCACCGCCTTGGGCGCCGGAACTGGCAGTGGTTTGGCGACCGCCTCTGTTCTGTTCCATGCCGTATCGGCTGGCAAAATCAGACTGGCAACCTGCCCTGGAGGCGCCATCGCCGCCTTTACGGCCTCAGCTCCGTCTTGCGCCACATCATCAGCGGACTCAGACACCTTCAACCAACCGCTGATCGGACCAGCTATTCCTGCAACATCTGAGCTGAGCGGGGCATCGTATTGGCGATGGAAGGTCGCATGATCTCCTATGACATTAACCACTGGCGTGCGCGCTTTCTTAGCGTTGTGCAAATTAGCCAATCCGTTACCGAGACCCGGTCCAAGATGAGTAAGCGTCGCCGCGGGTTTGCCGCGCATGCGACCAAAGCCATCCGCGGCCCCAGTTACCACCCCTTCGAACAGTCCCAATACACAACGCATTTGTGGATTGTTGTCTAACGCAGCAACAAAGTGCATTTCGGAGGTCCCCGGATTAGCGAAACAAACGTCAACCCCAGCATCGACAAATGTCTCTACCAAGCTCTCTGCACCGCTTCTGTCCGTGTTCTTTGTTTCGTCACTATTTCGCGTCACACCCATTCCTTGCTGCTGCTAATCTGCCTAATTAAGGTTACGGAGTTTACTCCATCAGTACTAGCACTCGAAAATACGCTTCGGCAAACTCCCCCCATGCATCCAACAACCCGATCTCTGCAAAACTGCCTGCGCTCCACACTACCTAGCGCAAGAATTGACGTGGTCTCACTTCCTAAACTAGACCATCTGCGACTCGCCTTAATCAATGCGGATTTCTCTACCGCGCCACTACCGCCGGAAACCATGCGCAAGGTCATCGCGAACCCCGCCTACTGGGCCTTTTGTTGGGGTAGCGGACTTGCCAGCGCCATGTGGTTGCAAGCGAACCCGGATAAAGTAGCGGGGAAAGTCGTCGCCGATGTGGGCTGCGGCTCGGGAGTTGTGGCGATCGCAGCAGCCATGGCAGGCGCTGCACATGTCTACGCCTGCGATATCGACAAGGATGCTCTGCTGGCCGCAAAGACCAATGCAAAGCTCAACAACACGCAAATTCAACTGTGTGAACACATTGACCAACTACCGCCCAACCTCGATCAGGTATGGATGGCAGATGTGCTTTATGATCGAGCTAACCTACCACTGATCAGCGCAATCAAACACCGTGCGCCGAATCTAATCATTAGTGACTCACGAGTCCGTGATTTGCACGACCCCGATTTCACTTTGGTGCGTCAAGCAGAGGCGCTGACATTCCCAAACTTAGGCGAATTCGACGAGTTTCGTGTAGTGAACTTTTTCGAATACTCTGCTGATCTTTGCCACAACTGAGAAAGCAAAACCCGCTACTGGCACCCTCACCGCTTAGGCGTTACCCTCGTCCTGGTTTACAAGGGGAGAACATCATGGAATACCAGGACATCATCTATCAGGTCGACGATCCCGTCGCGATCATCACCTTAAATCGACCAGAGGCTTTGAACGCGTTCACTCAAACCATGTTGGCAGAGATTCGTCATGCCCTAGCGGCAGCCGAGCAAGATGAACGGGTTGTGGGTATCGTTTTAACCGGAGCTGGCAGGGGCTTCTGCCCAGGCATGGATATGAATGCCTTGGACGATATCAGCAGCGGCGGCGGCGCTAAAGACGACCTGACCGAGTTGAAAGCTGATCCTGGCGATAACGCGCTCGGCGACAACTTCCAGGTCACTTACAGCTATTTTATGTCTATACGTAAGCCCGTAATAGCAGCCATAAATGGCGCCTGCGCGGGACTCGGTTTAGCAGTAGCCACGATGACTGATCTACGCATTGTGGAACGCTCCGCAAAATTCAGCACCGCCTTTTCACAGCGTGGTCTAATAGCAGAACACGGCGTGAGCTGGACTCTTCCAAGATTGATTGGCTCGGGTAACGCATTAGATCTGCTTTGGAGCGCACGAAAGTTCAACGGTGAAGAAGCGAAAGAGCTGGGGCTGGCCGAGCGGCTTGTAGAAGATGGCGAATCTTTGGGTACAGCTGTCGAATATGTGCAGAACTTGGCAGCGTCCTCGGCGCCCAAGTCTTTGCAGATCATGAAAGCTCAGGTGCACCGTCATATGAATATGCAGCTTGGCGAGGCCATGCGAGAGACCAACGAATGGATGGCGGAGAGTTTGAAGAGGGATGACTTTAAGGAAGGCGTTCGGTCTTTTATCGAGAAGCGTCCGCCGAATTTTGCCCGCGTAAATATCGGCAGCGATTAACCCCGCGCCAAAAAACAGAAGAGTCTGGCAACCATGAGGGATGTTATCTCCACCGACCTTGATTATGACGGCAAGAAAATCGCCGACGACCTGAACCGTTTGCTACGTTTACGCACTACGCCTATTGGCATGAAGCTATTCGAGTCGGAAGCAGAAATGATGCAAATCGAACGCATCAGGCGGCCGCAAGAAGTGCATACAACGGATCAAATCGTCGGCCAGGCTGCACGCAATGGCTGGACGGTGGGGATTACCGCAAACGATCTGGTTGGTGCCCAATGCAGCACCGTTATAGGACTACATCCGCGCAGCGACGAATGGCTTTCCGGTGATCGCATGAACGGCGTTTGGTTTGACAGCCAACAAGACGCTGCTGCGCATCAAGAGGCTATGACAGTCGTGACCTACGGCAAGTACGTAGCGATGGCGGTTAGCCCGTTATCCAGTGGTAGGCTCAACCCTCCTGATATTTGCCTTATCTACGCGACGCCCGCGCAAATGATTCTTTTTATTAATGGTTTACAGTGGACCGGCTATAAAAAGCTCGATTTTAGTTGTGTTGGCGAGTCGGCCTGTGCTGATTCCTGGGGCCGCGCTTTGGCTACTGGCGAGCCTAGTTTGTCGCTACCGTGTTACGCAGAACGGCGCTACGGCGGCGTTATGGAAGATGAACTACTGATGGCCATACCGCCGAACTTTCTACCAAGAATAGTGCGCGGCTTGGAAGCCTTGGCGAACAACGGTTTACGTTACCCGATACCAAGCTATGGAATAAACAACGACGTTAGAGCCGGTATGGGCGTCAGTTATTGATTCTTTTGTTCCCAATTGCACCAAATAAGACCTGAATACAGGCGTCACAAACTTGGCAAACAGTTGTCAACTTCTAGTAAACTGCGACGATCTGAGCCAGACTAGGTTAAATGCAATCCAAGTTGAAACCAACGATAGCCACAAGCTTGATCGCGCAAGGAACCTCTTTAAGTGGCGATCTTGAATTTAATAAAGAATTAGTGATTGCGGGTTCGGTAAACGGCTCCATCAGCTGTAACGGCGACCAAAACAGTGTGGTGAAGATTCTTGAAGGCGGAAAGTTAGTTGGCGAAATTAACGCGCCCAACGTCGAGATCATGGGTCAGGTCGAGGCGACGATTACCGGCACGGTGAGCGTCGCTGTTGGGCCAACAGCAAAGATCACTGGAATTCTACGCTTCAATCAACTGCAAGTCAGTCCGGGAGCACTAATCACAGGTGAGCTTGTGCCGATTGGTGACATGAAGAAAGAGCAGGTACACGAGCTGAAGCCGCGGCAACAGCACGCTTAGACGTTCGCTTTTAGCAAGTGAACAACCCGATTAACGTTATAGGAAATACTCATGAATGATTCAGATTCCGACTACGAATTCTATGTAGGTACCGCGACACATTTAGAGGGAGCCTCCTTGGCCATTGATGGAACTGCGCGCATCGACGGCAAAATCGTCGGCAAGGTTGCTGTTAAACACTTAATAGTCGGCCCCGGAGGGGTTGTGCAGGGTGATATCTCTGGAGAAACCGCTAAAGTCGAAGGCACGGTGGAAGACAGCCTAACGCTAACTGGAAAACTCACTGTTTGTTCCTCTGGGCGCATACGCGGCAAGATTCAATACGGTTCTTTAGAGACAATGGAAGGCGCGAAGTTGGTTGGGGAGATTTCTACCGACTGGGGCAGCAGCCTACCGGATCCTCAAGTTTCAGATCGTTTGGAAGCCTTCACGTCAGCTGTAAATTCTGATGATGCGGACGACAACGACTAACGAATCCCCAGCATCTACGGATTGAACGGTCGATGAATTCAGCGCCTGCAGAGCAATCTATCGGAAGGGCACAGCGCGGTATAACAGCGATTTTTGCCAACTCAAAGGGCGGTGTCGGCAAAAGCACCTTGGCTCTGATGATGAGCTTGGGCTTAGCGACGCGACATCCCAACGCTCAAGTCGAACTCATCGATCTTGACAGCCAAGCCACCAGCAGCGATTCACTTAGACGCTTTGCGAACCGTCGCTTTTCGGTGAAGAACGATGATCATCTCTTTTTGGCCTCCGGCTCGCCAAACAACGGCAACATCATCAATCATATTGACTCCGAACCAATTGGCGGCAACGCGCAAAGGTATATCGTTTTCGACAGTCCTGCAGGCAATGAGCCCAGCCGTAGCTCTTTCCTTTGTCATTGCAATATTATTTTTATTCCAACTTCGGTGAGTGACGCTGATATTTTCGCAACGCGCAAGTATCTCACTTCGTTGCAGCAGCTTTTTCAGCGCCAGCGTCAGGCTTATGAGAACCGCCAGCCGGTGGTCATCATTCTGCCCAACCTTGTAGACAGCAGGGCCGAATTTAACGACATCCGTCACGCCCTTGCTGACGTCCAAGCGTTCATCGGCAATCCACTTTACTATTCACCACTATTCCGTAAAGCGTTTCGCGAGCAGGACGACGATGGCAACATAAAAGCCCTGTTACGCGACTACGACGGCTATATAAAATGGTTGACCAAAACTTTCATTGAGTGCGAACAACTCAACACCAATCCGCAGCAGCTGTTCCAACTGTAGCGGCTTCGGTTAGCCAAACCAGCCGCGTTTTTTCAGTTTCCCTCGACACTTGCGTAGCTGTTTGCTGTAAAGACTAGCCTGGGCTGCGGCCTTTTTCGCATAGCCCTTAATCGTATTGGATTTGCGCCAACGACCCTGGCTATAACCCGTGTGGCCATTGTAGTAAGCCAGATACAAACGATAGGCGTCATTCTTACGCAACTTTAGGCGCTTGTTACTACGATCGTTATACCAACCAATAAAATCTATGGCGTCAGCAAAATCATCTCTTTGCACAAAACGACGGCGTGTGTCTTTTTTATAGTCTTGCCACGCTTCGTTTGTCGCTTGGGCATAACCATAGGCGCTGGAGGATCGGCGCCATGGCACTACCCCCAAGACCTTTTCTCGCGGCGGCCTGGCATTCGCGACAAATGACGACTCACGATGTATGAACGCTAACCCAATGTGCGGTGGTAAATCCCATCGTTTCGATGCTTTAGCGGTTGCTGCGGACCAACCTTTGTTTTCCGCAAGGATGGTGCAAATGTTATTCGGATCTTTTGGCGGAGCGCTCGCGCAGCCTTGCATGACCATCACGCTCAACAACAGCAAACACAGCCTACTAAATTGGTACATCAACGCCTGCCTCCTGCAAAAGCAAAATAAATTCGTCCTCACTCAACACTCGTATACCCAACTCTTTCGCCTTCGCTAACTTACTGCCAGCACCAGGTCCCGCCACCACCACACTGGTCTTTGCCGAAACTGATCCAGCAACTTTCGCTCCAAGTTCCTGCAACAGCGCTTTCGCCTGATTCCGCGGCATCCGCTGCAATGTACCGGTTAGCACCCAAACCTCACCATTGAGTAACTGCACGGCCTCATTAAGCCGCTGATCTACCCAGGCGATGCCATGAGCTAACAAGCTGTCTACCACCCTTATGTTTTCCTCATCGCGGAAGTATCGATAAATTGATTGCGCCACAACGGGCCCAACGTCAGCAACCTCTTCAAGCTGCTCTAGCTCCGCGCCCTTGAGCGCCTCTAGGTCGCCAAAATGCCGCGCCAGCGCCAATGCGGTCGCTTCGCCCACTTCACGAATTCCCAATGCATAAATGAACCTTGGCAACGTCGTCTGTTTGCTCGCCTGTAATGCCGCAACCAGATTCTGCGCGGACTTTTCTGCCATGCGTTCCAATTCACTGATCGCTTCGACGCTCAGACCGAATAAATCCGCCGGGCTGGTAATCAGGCCGGTATCTACCAATTGTTCTATGATTTTATCGCCCAAACCGTCTATATCTAACGCCAGCCGTGAGGCAAAGTGTCGGATGCCCTCTTTACGCTGAGCCGGACAAACATGATGAGAGGCACTGCAGCGGATTACGATTTCATCACCAGGTCGCTGAGTTGGGCTACCGCAAGCCGGGCAAAATTGAGGAATCGATATCTCAGCAGCCCCTTCTGGTCGCTTAGCTACAATCACCCCGCGCACCTGCGGTATAACGTCGCCCGCTCGACGTATCATCACGTGATCGCCAATGTGCAAGTCTAATCGTTGAATCTCATCCATATTGTGCAGCGTCGCATTGGTCACCGTGACGCCTCCCACAAAGACCGGTTGCAAGCGTGCAACCGGGGTTATGGCGCCGGTACGGCCAACTTGAAAGTCTACGCCCAGAAGCGTCGTGACCGCTTCCTCAGCTGGATACTTAAAAGCGATTGCCCATCGCGGCTTACGCGTTACATGACCTAGTTCTGCCTGCAGACCNAGTTGGTTCACTTTTACAACCACACCGTCGATGTCGTAACCCAAGGTCGCCCTGGTGTCCTGCAGCCTAGCGATGTATTCCAAACACTCTTCCAGGTTATGCACTTCCTGAGTCATGGNATTAGTNCGCAAGCCCCAGTCAGCGAATTGACGAATGACCTCCGCATGAGTNTCCGGCTGCCATTCACCATCGTGCCAGCCCAAACTGTAACTGAACATGGTNAAGGGTCGCTGCGCAGTAACNCGAGAGTCCAGTTGTCGGAGGCTACCGGCAGNACCNTTGCGAGGATTCAGCAGCGGTTTATCACCGCGTTGCAATGCCTCTGCGTTGTAACGCTCGAAGTCGGCGTGCGCCATATAGATTTCNCCCCTAACCTCGAACTCCTTGGGGAACCCCGCACCGATAAGTCTTAACGGCACCGCAGCAACCGTACGGGCATTCGCCAGAATATTTTCCCCTGTAGCCCCATCGCCGCGCGTCGCGGCTAACGACAANGAGCCTTCACGATAAGTNAGCGCCACAGCAACGCCGTCTATTTTCGGTTCGCACGTAAANGAGAGCTTACTGCTGTCCGTTAGTCGATTACGACAACGCTGCATCCAATCGCCAAGTTCGTCGGCGGCNGTGCACTTGTCTAACGACAGCATTGGCAACGGGTGTTCAACTTTCTCGAAGTGCNGCGCCGGTGGCGCCCCAACCCGCTGACTGGGAGAATCCGCAGGAACGCTGTGCGGATGCCTTGCTTCTAGCTGCACTAGCTCATCAAACAGCGCGTCGTACTCTGCGTCGCTGATTTGCGGCGCGTCCAAGACGTGGTAGCAATGATTGTGGTGGTGGAGTTGACTGCGTAAGTCAGCCAATCTGTGTTCGACTGCCGACTGGGATTGTNTCACTAGTCTACTTCGCCCGCCCGCTGGGTAAGATAACGTCGCGCAAAGTCGCTGACGCGCTGCCGCAAATGTTCTGCGGTTTGCCCGGTCATAGCGCTCATATTCTCGTCTTTCAACTCNCCATCGAGCTCACGCGCCACGTCTTGCGCCGCTGCCANCATACTTTCTAACGCCTCCATCCCATCGACTGCCGATGGCAGCTGCAAAAAAAACGTCAACCCCGGAGANTGCAATCCGGACAAATCAGCCAGATCGAAAGTGCCTGGTTCGCAAGCGTTGGCAACACTGTAAATATGGCTGGCGGTGGCTTCGTCTACGCTGTGAAAAATATTCATTTCGCCAAAACGTAAGCCTTGTTGGCGCAATGCAGCAACCAGATCGGCACCGGCAAATGACTGATCGGCTCGCGCCAAGACACTGATAACAATTAACTCGGTNAGTTTTGTATCAGTCGGCGCNTTGCCCGCGGCTTGCTCTNGTTGCTTTGGNGTTATCGAGGGGCTGCGTTTTGCAGGCGAAGTCGTTGAGTTGCGCCGGTTGGAAAGAATCGCGTCTGACTTGGCGTTACGCCGGCCATTTCTATTTTGCTGTTTACTGCCGCTTTGCGATGGCTCGTCCATATCAAGCTGCAAACTGTCTTGCCGGGGTGCCGGATCCTCGACCACGCTGACAATACGTGCACCACCATTCGGCAATTCTCCTCGCAGACTCGGCTCTCCAGGATCTTCATTCGAAGCAGACTCACCTGAGGATTTTGGTGAGATATCCATTCTCAGCGTATTCCGTCGAGCGCGCCGCACGACCCAAAGCCCATGACCAACGATCGCCAACAACAACAGTACGCCGCCGATGACAATGATCTCTTTTATATCCAACTTATGACCCTCCCTCGTCGATGNTAATCGACAAAGACACGCATACGGTGGTGCATAAAGCGCCAATGAGCCTAATATTACGACCTGTTGACATATCTGCCTATCATCAAAAGGTCGCGGCTACAGAATTGCCAGTGCCGCGGCAGCCTCCACATCTACTGACACCAATCTGGACACACCTGCCTCCTGCATAGTGACGCCCATCAAATAGTCAGCCATCTCCATAGTGATTTTATTATGCGTNATGACCAAGAACTGCACATTTTCTGACATCTCTTTGATCAAACCAGCAAATCGCGTGACATTGATATCGTCTAGTGGCGCGTCNACCTCATCCAGCAAGCATACTGGGCTGGGGTTGAGGTGAAAAATAGAAAAAATTAACGCCACTGCTGTCATGGCTTTCTCCCCCCCAGACAATAAATGCACACTAGCGTTGCGCTTACCAGGAGGTTGCGCCATCAACGACACCCCAGTGTCTAGCATGTCTTCGCCTGTAAGTTCCAAATAGGCATGACCGCCCCCAAACACTTTGGGGAACAACTCTGAGAGTTTGCTGTTTACAGCCTCGAACGTGTCTTTGAAGCGGCTGCGGGTTTCTCGATCAATTTTCGCAATCGCATCCAACAGCGTTTGCATGGCTAACTCGAGATCACTGGCTTGTGCGTCCAAATACTGCTTGCGCTCGGACTCTTGATCATACTCTTCAATCGCCGCAAGATTTATCGCACCTAGCCGTTGAATGCGACGACCCATGCGCTCGAGCTCTTGCGCCCATTGCTGCTCGCTCGCCTCCTCTGGTAACTCGTTCTGCACCTGCTGTAACTCATGGCCAGTATTTTGCAGTTGTTCGAGCACATTATTCTCTTGTACTGCAATACCTTGCCGCTCTACCCGAGCCTGTTCTAATTCCCTGCGTATTCGCTCAACCTGAGCCTCCACTGATTCACGCTTTGATTGCTGACTTTGAATCCCCTCTTCGATCGCCGCAATTTGACTGCGAACAGTATTCAAGTGATCCTCAACCTCAACGCGCGAAGCTAACTTGTCAGCAAGCTGCTGCTGTAATTCCGGTTGTGGCGAACTACTTTGTTCAATGCTGTGGTGAATATTCTCTAATTGCTTGGCAATATCTTGCTGCTGGCTCAGCAGACGCTGCCGCGCCGTTAAGCTGACTTTAAGCTGCGACTGCAGTGCCTGATGTTCTACATTCAGCTGATGCAACCGCTCGCGACTCTGCTCAGCCGCTTGCCGGCTCTGTTGCACAGCAGTAGCAGCGTGCTCCCGCTCTGCCGCCAAGGCTTCTCGATGACTGCCGTGTTCCGCTGCAATCTCGCGTACCTCTTGCAAGCGGCTTTGAGTTTCCTGCAACCGTCGCTGCTCTTCCTTAACTTGTTCGTTTAACTGCTCGGTATCCGTTTGCAGCTGTGCTTTACGCGCGGCGGCTTCTTCTAACTTAACTTGGCGCACACCATGATCGGTACGCCGCTCACTCAGATTCTGCGTCAGACTATTGGACTCTAGCTGCAATGCCTCACGCCGCGACTCAAGCTGCTCAATGTCAGCGCGCTGTTGTTGCAGACCTCGCTGCAGATTCGCGAGCTTCCGCTCCTGTTCTTCAACCTCCAACAATAACTGCTCAATCGCCTGACCACGCTCGATAATGCCTTGGGTCTGATCACCGCNGTGCAATACGCGCATCCAATCGCTACCAACCCAGAGGCCTTCCCGCGTAATAATGCTCTGCCCAGCACTTAAGCCCACACGATTAGCTAACGCCACTTCGATGGACTGAGCCGCATAGACGCCATAAAGCANGGACCCAGCAGCAATTGCCTCAGAACGCACCAAAGATGCTGCAGTAGGNAAATCAAACGTAGCCCCACGTGGCGATTTCTGATCTAAATTGTCCCTTTGCTCTACTAAGGCGACATCGCCCTCCGCTAAGTTCACTAACGAATCTGCATAGTCAGCTATGCTGTCAACCTGTATAGCTTGCATAAATCGCCCCAAGATCGCCTCTATAGCGCGCTCCCAACCCGGCACTACAGCTAAGTGCTCACCCACGCGTTGCGCCTGAGCTAGACCTTGGGATTCAATCCAGGCTTCCGCCTCTTGCACATCCTGACCCAAAGCAGCGTCTTGGGCAGCCTGTAACCCCGCCAACTGATGACGTGACTCCTGCACACTGCTGCGCGCGCTCTCAAGCTCGCGCTCCCTCGCTATCACTTGCTCACGCGCAGTCGTTAGTTTTTCCAAACAATCGTCAATGCGCTGATTCAAAGTACGGTCCGCACTTTCTAGATCGGTTATCTGCAACGCTAACTGCTCAACTAACTGCCCGCCCTCGCGGGGCTGCTGTTCCAACTGACGCGCCGCATCTTCGTTACGCTGACGCAACGTTTGCAAGCGCTGCACCAATTGGTTTAAGTATTCTAGGCGCGACGATTGAGCCTCAATTTCACGTTCGTTTTCTGCCGTTACAGTTAAGAACTGGTCCCAGCGCTGTTGCACAATACTGCCTTCGGCTTCAGTTTCCGCTAACACCGCTTGGTCTTGCTGATTGCGCTGCTCAGCGGCCTGTAAGCGCGGCTGCAATTCCGTAACCTGTTGTTGCATTTGACCAATTTGCTCTTCGTCCATCGCCAGCTGTCGCTGTGTTTCCGTTTGCCGCTGCTGCGCAGTTTGCAAATCTGTTTGCAATTGCTGCGCCCGCTGCTGGTTGAACTGCAGAGTTTCCTCAATGCGAGCTATGTCGGTGCCTAATTGATAGAACTGCTCTTGTATCTTACTGGCCTGCTCAGCCTGCTGAGAAACTGATTGCCGTTTTTCTTCCACCCCTGCTTCTATGCGTCGTTGTTCAGCAACGGCTTGCTCAAGGGCGAGTTCAAGCTCGGTTATTTGCTCCTGGGTCTGTTTCAGAGTCGCCGCAAACCCTTGGTATCGAAGTACATAAAACTGCGCACTCAGCAATGACTCTTGGGTTTTCAACTCGCGATATCGCTCGGCAGCTTGAGCCTGGCGCTGCAGCCGATCGAGCTGCCGCCCTAACTCTTCGCGGATGTCGCTGATTCGATCCAAGTTCTCGCGTGTGTGTTTAATACGATTTTCCGTTTCGCGTCGTCGTTCTTTGTACTTAGAAATTCCTGCAGCTTCTTCTAGGTACACGCGTAACTCGTCAGGTTTTGCTTCGACCAATTGGGAGATCATGCCCTGCTCAATAATCGAATAACTGCGCGGGCCAAAGCCGGTTCCTAGGAAAATGTCTTGGATATCTCGGCGCCGGCAGCGATTGCCATTGAGCAGGTAATTGGACTGTCCGTCACGACTGACTTCCCGACGAATAGCGATATCAGCATAAGAGGAAAACTCACCGCCGATACGGCCATCAGAGTTATCAAAGATCAACTCTATGCTAGCCGCCGAGTTTGGCTTGCGAGTGGTAGAGCCATTGAAGATAACATCGGTAAGACTTTCGCCGCGCAATTGCTTTGCTGAGCTTTCACCCATGACCCAACGCACAGCGTCGATGATGTTCGATTTACCGCAGCCATTGGGGCCGACCACGGCACAGCGATTACCCGGCAAGGTCACCGTGGTGGCATCTACGAACGACTTAAAACCAGCCAATTTGATCTGTTTTAGTCTCATAGACTCCTTACCACAACCGCTTCGAGAAACCCGCTCAGAGCTTCTCTGCCGCGCGCTAATTACCGCGACGAGGCATATCCCCTCAACGCCTGCAGTCTAATTGATCCAATAACTTTAGGTAATAGTTTTGTCATCGTGGCGACCCATCCGCCCGACGCGTTGCGCGCTACTCAGTCGCTCGAAGTGTCGCCTGCAGTGTCGTACCACGTTGCAGGTCTTCGGCTGTCAGCACCTTAGAGCGCCATACCCAATCTCCGGGGTTCGCTTGCGCAACACCAGTCTCGCTAACGCGCACCAGCACCTCAAACTCCTCTGCCATAGAGAGGATACGTTGCTCACTCATGCTCACCAAGTCATCTAACTGCACGCTGAACGGCAGCAAACTAACTGGGCGTCTTACCGCAGCAAAAGGCATACCGCCACCAGGAGGCCGCGCAACCACGAACACTACCGCTCGGTCAGCGGGCGCTGTGGGTGCCGAAACTTGCACGACAATGTTTGGCGCTGTTGTCTCCATACGACCGCGCAAGACACTAATGGCTGCCGCTAAACCCGCTTGACGGTCGACATTGTCCGACGCAGTAATAGCTCGATTCATGAGTCTAATGGCCTCGGCAAGATCACCGCGCTGCATCATTGCCACCGACAAAACTTCCAGTACCGGCCCGTTATTTGGATCAATGCGAAGCAACTCGTTAGCTATTCCTTCACTGACACGATCTAACTCACCGTTGCTCGCCAGCAAGCGAGCTTGTAGCCAATAAAATTTGACACTCGCGTCGTTATCAATGAAGCGGTCTGTGGTCGCAAACGCTTCGGCGGCAGCAGCTGCCGCACCAAGTTTGAGTTGCGCATGGCCCAACAAATACCAAGACTTCGCATCCTCCGGCGACGACTCAAGTCGCCGCTGCAAACGTTGGCTCCAACTCCGCAAGCTTGCTGCTTGGGTGCGTTCGTCTAGGGTCAAAATTTCTTCAGCGCCTTGGATCAGCGGCAGCCGATAATCTGCGAGACCGCTGTATACCACCGCACTCACCAGCAACACCGCTGCACTCAGTCCAATCAATAACATTCCAGCGGGCGCCTTTGCCGATTGGCTGGACACACNTTTTGAGGTTTCTGTTTCTGCCAACAGCACTGCCGCAAGTTCCTGCTGCAAAGCCTCTTGCGCCTGTGAATCTTGAATCTCTTGGTTCAGTTCTTCTAGCCGCTGCTGGTACCAAGCCCGCTGAGTGCGCCGGTGTTCAGCATTTCCGTCTTCATCTTCGACACTCAGCTGTCGTCTGCGCAACACCGGGTATGTCAGAAAGCCGAGTGCCAGTATCGCAAGACCGGCAAAGCCCATGATACTAATCGTCATCAGCAAGCAACCTACTCAAACGGTCGTTGTCTTGCTCGCTAAGCGCTATTGCAGGTTGCCGTCGCGCCCGCTGCTGCAACGCTGCTAGAACCACCAAACCNACCAATAACAAGCCGATTGGAATCAGCCAAATGAACGCTGTTCGCGCAGCAAATGGGGGCTTATAGAGTACGAAGTCACCGTAGCGCTGTTGTAAAAAATCGCGGATTTGCTGATCCGTTTTACCTNCTTGAACCAGTCGGTAAACGCTGCGGCGCAGGTCTTGAGCGATGGGGGCGTCACTGCCGGAGAGATTGGTGTTCAAGCATTTGGGGCATCGAAACTCGTCAATCAAGGCTTTGTAGCGTCGTTGTTGCTGTTCCGACTCAAACTCGATCAGTTCTACCGTGGATGCACCAAACGCTGAACCGCCNGCGCTCACTGCAATCAACAACCAGACAAGCCGTACGATCACAATCCTTCCATGAGGGTTTGATCAATGCTCACACCTAATNGCGCAAACCGCGGCTGCAACTCGTCGCGCCAAATGCGTTCGTTGANGTCGCCGACGCGCTTAAANACAACGCGGCCCGCGCTGTCTAANAGAAATGTTTCGGGCGCNCCATAAACCCCGAGTTCTACNCCCAAAGCTCCGTCTGCATCGACGATCACCAGATCATAGGGATTACCAAACTGAGCCAACCANTTTCGTGCCAGAGCAACATCGTCTTTGTAGTTGACTCCAACAAGTTGAATGTCTGTGCCTGCGGCGATTCGCAACAGCTCNTCGTGCTCGCTTTTACAGGTCGGACACCAGGTAGCCCAAACGTTGACGAGGGTNGGGCCGCCGAGCAGATTCGCCTTGCTAATGCGACGACCNTCATCCAATAACGAGGCCGCACTGAATTCTGGAAACGGTTTGTCGAGCAAAGCCGAGGGCAACTGATGCCGATCATTCAAACTAAATCCGNCATAGCCGACCANACAAATCAGCAGAAATAAGATCAGCGGGACGAACAGTTGNAAGCGCATTATGTCGACGCCGCGACCGCGNTGGCAGCTTGGCGGCGCAACCGCAAGCTTCGATANCGACGATCTAATAGTGCAAAAACGCCGCCAAACGCCATCAACATAGCGCCCAACCAGATCCAACGAACTAAGGGTTTATAGTGNAAGCGCACTGCCCATGCGCCCTGTTCTGCATCCAAAGGCTCACCCAGAGCAATGTAGGTATCGCCGAGCAATCCAGCGTGAATACCCGCTTCGGTCATAACATTACCACCGGCCAAGTACTGGCGTTTTTCCGGTCTTAATGTGAAGTCAGTGGTGCCGTCGGTGACCACAAACACTCCCTGTTGAGCCTTGTAGTTGGGTCCGTCGACAACAGTGACACCCAAAAAGTTGACCTGCATACCGCCCAACTCAGCTGAGTCTTGAGGCTCCATGCGCACATCNCGCTCAGTCGATTGAGTAGCCGTTACAGCAATGCCGATNATGGTTATGGCAAAACCCACATGCGCCATGCTCATACCGAGGTAGGCTCGCGNCAGCGCCCGACGCTTGCTCAACAAATCTCTCGCATGACTCAGCACCACCCACGCTGCAACACCCACCGCAGCNGCGACGGTTAGTGTTGCCGGATCGAGCACGAACCATACCANCACAGCAACCAGCAACCCCCAAAGCCCCGCCACCAGACTCGGCTGCAGTCGCTCGGGTTGGGTCCGCTTCCAATTGATACTTGGCAACAGCGCCAACACCGCCGCTAACGCACAACCTAAGGGAACGTAGAACGCGTTGAAGAAAGGTGGTCCCACCGAAATCTTTGCCGCCGTCGCAGCCTCGTAGGCGATGGGCGCAAGGGTGCCCCACAGCACCACGGCCAAAGAGACCACCAAGATCACATTATTTACTAACATAAAAAATTCGCGACTGAGCAGCCCGTACGAGACATGCACAGCAACCCGGCCAGCCCGCAGCGCATAAAGCGTAAGAGAGCCACCTACCACCAGCAGCAAAAACAGCAAAATATATAGTCCACGCTCAGGATCCACCGCAAAAGAGTGCACTGACGTGAGCACGCCTGAACGAACAATGAAGGCACCCAGCAGCGACAACGAGAAAGCGGCTATCGCGAGCAGCAATGTCCAGCTCTTAAATGCTCCGCGCTTATCAGTTACCGCTAACGAATGTACTAATGCAGTAGCCGCCAGCCAGGGCATGAACGAGGCGTTTTCTACGGGATCCCAGAACCACCAACCGCCCCAACCTAATTCGTAGTAGGCCCACCAACTGCCCAACGTAATCCCTAGGGTCAGAAACGCCCAGGCCATGTTCGTCCACGTTTTCGTCCAACGCGCCCAAGCCGCGTCTACGCGACCCTCTAAAAGCGCTGCAACGGCAAACGCAAACGGCACCGCGAGACCGACATAGCCGGCGTACAGCAAGGGTGGATGTACGATCAGCCCAAAGTCCTGCAACAACGGATTCAAATCAGCACCATCTGCAGGGGTAAGGGGTATCAAGCGCAAAAAGGGGTTGCTGGTAAACAAGGCGAAACAAATAAAGCCCAGGTTCATAAGCGCCATAACACCCAACACCCTGACTATTAAGGGTGTAGGGTAATTTTCGCTGCGTAGTGCAAGCGCAAGCATCCACGCGCTCATAATTGCAATCCACAACAGAAATGATCCCTCGTGGCCACCCCAGGTGGCACTGACTTTGTAGTACCACGGCAATAAAGAGTTTGAGTGGTTCGCAACGTAGGCGACACTGAAGTCATCTACCGCAAAGGACCATACCAGGGCAATGAAAGCCAACACGCAAAAGCAGAACTGNCCTACCGTGATAGACAGCACAACGCGTTGCAGGGTGGCGTGGCGCGCTGCAAATAAGCCGCCAGCACTGGCCACCAGCGCCAGGCAGCCCGCCAGCACTAAACTGTAATGACCTAATTCTGGGATCATAAGTCTGCGCCCCGACCCGACAACACTGTCGCTTCGCCTTGGGGCACCATCACACCTGGCATCTCGGCGGCGNCCTCAGGGTTCATACCACCAGGCATGTCCATTAATTCCGGTGGCATGTAGTTTTCGTCGTGCTTCGCCAACACTTC
>NHET02000072.1 GCA_002170355.2 Gammaproteobacteria bacterium TMED92 | reverse complement strand
ATAAAACTAATATTTCAAGTTCTTAATTGTTCGGGTTTTTTTATTGCTCATTAAGTTTTTAACGTGCTAAGAACAGATGGGAAACAAAAGTTAAACGTAAATCCGTGATGCTGACGCCATCTTCTACTCAATGAGCTCCTCATGCTTAAAGGAAAAAATCGCAGTAACATCAGCCGTCGTAAATTTCTAGTTGGCACCGGCCAATTCGTTGCCGCGGGATCGGCTCTATCTATTTACTCTGCCTCGGGATCGGAAAATTACTTCTCTTTGGGCGTAGCGTCTGGCGCGCCGCGCCCAGACAGGGTGATACTCTGGACAAGGCTTGCCCCCAACCCATTGAATGGCGGTGGGATGTCGAGTGCCCCAGCTGAGGTTCGAGTGCGCGTTTATAAAGATCCTGAGTTGAGGTCCAAGGTGATTGATGATGTTTTTATCACAACCGCCGATGAAGGCCACTCTGTTCACTATCACGCCAGGGGGCTGGGCGCCGGTAGAGAATACTGGTACCAGTTTTCTTTCGATGATGTCGACAGCCCGATTGGACGTACTAAGACAGCGGACCCGCGAGCCGATGAGGCAAAAATAGCGTTGGCCTACTGCCAAAATTATGAATCCGGATTTTTCTCAGCGTACCGAGATCTTGCGGATTGGGCGCCTGATTGCGTCATTCATACCGGCGACTATATCTACGAGGGGGCTGCAGGTAAGTTAGGCGCCACGATGCGGAGAGTGGCCGAGGACAAGCGCCAAATGTTCGAGCGGGTCCGCACTCATGTAGGTCCTGAAATTACCACTCTTTGGGACTACCGTAACCGACACGCACAATACAAAACGGACAAAAATTTACAAGCTGCGCATGCTGCGGCGCCCTGGATCGTGGCTATGGACGACCATGAAGTGGATAACAATTGGTCGGGCTCGATTCCACAGGATCCTCAGCAACAAACGCCGCTGGAATTTCGAATAAGAAAGTTAGCCGCTTTCCAAGCTTACTATGAGCATATGCCAATTGAGAAACCTCCGATTCTGCAGGGCACAGAGAGCCAGTTGCAAATGTATGGTGCATTTCGCATCGGGCCTGCACAGCTTCATCTCTTGGATACTCGACAATTCCGAGATGATCAATCATGCGGGGATGGCAGAAAAGTATACTGCGAAGAAACGTCAAACCCCGGAAGGTCAATGCTCGGGAAGACGCAAGAAACCTGGCTTTTTGATCAATTAAGGGCGTCCGCCTCGCCTCACAACGTTATCGCAAGCCAAGTATGGTTTACGCCATATAAATTTAATGCAGAAAACTCCGAAGCCGTCAGAAACCTCGATAGCTGGGATGGATACCCAGCCGCTAGGTCCCGTCTGTCGGACGTCTTAGCTTCAGGTGTAAACCGTCCTTTAATACTGTCAGGAGACTGGCATATTGCTATGGCATCTACATTACATGCGGACCCATTCGATCGAAACTCGGCTAGAGTTGGGCACGAACTGGTGGGTAGCTCCATCTCATCAGGTTGTCCTTGGTCTTATCAAATGCAGCAAGTTCGCGATCAAAACCCGCAAGTAGAGTATTTGAATGGTGAGCAAAGAGGATATTTGCGAACGACATTCACTAAGGACGACTGCATAGCCAATTTCAGGATGGTCCGGGATTCTGGTTTGCCTGATTCGCCGGCCTTCACGGACCTAGAAATGCGCACGAGCGAAGTCTGAATAGCGGCACAAATGACGGTAAAAGGTTGCCAGGTTGAACAGTAAATTCAATAGTAATAAAAGTTTAGGCTGCTTACTCTAACGCTCTCGTCCCGACCAATTCGATATCGCACGAAGTGCCTGATATCCGAAAACCCATTGAATAATTCAATTGGGCGGATATTTTTGAGATTGCTCACGAATGATTTTTACAAGCTTGGGCCGCTCGCCCAATCACGGGCCCAAAAGACGTGCTTAGCACTAAACCTGCTAAATTGATCGTCCCACAATCTTCGGAAAATACGAAATCTAACGTGCGGTCATCTGCGCCAAATAACCAAACACGCGACCATTTAAATCTAGATTTTTGCTGTGGTGTTTTAGCTTCTTTGTGACGAGCCGTAGGCGTTGAATTATCGAGCATCTTTTTCTCTCCTTCTTGGACCACGATCGAGTCTCCTTTCATAGAGACGCTACATAGCCAATATTTAGATGCATCAAGTTTTGATAGGCCCAACGATCGGCGCGCCTGAAGGCCAGGAGATGGTTGGACGGGTACAGGCTCTCTCACAGTCTGCGAGCGCAGCACAGAGCTTCTTTATTCCAGAGATCGTGAGCCTTGGCGAAGCGAAGGTCATGGCATTCATCGCGGCAGAGCCAGGTCTCGAGAAGCACTCGCTGTATCTTCGAGACGCACTACGCCAGGGCGAGCATGTGCTCTCTCCGGAGTCCGAGCAGGTACTGAGCCTTATGGCAACGGCGTTGTCCGCGTCACAGAGCGCTCGGGACATTTTGGCCAATGCTGAAATCGATTGGCCTAGCATTACGCTCAGCGACGGTACGGAAGCGCTTATCAACAATGCCGGATATGGTCTTTACCGCCAGGCGGCGAAACGCGCCGACCGAATCGCCGTGTTCGACGCGTTCTGGGGCACCTGGAAGCAATTCGAGAGCACGCTTGGTGCAACGCTAAATGGAGAAGTACAGGCAAACGTTGCGACGGCCACAGCGCGCGGTTACGAAAATACGCTCGCCTACTTCCTCTCCGGGGACAATCTACCGACGCAGGTGTACCGAACCCTGGTCGAGGTCACCAATGATCGTATCGACGTGCTGCACAGGTACTTCGAGCTTCGTGCTCGAATGCTAGATGTCGATGATCTTGGATATCACGACATCTATCCGCCGTTGGTCGAGACTGACGTCTCCTTTTCGATCGAGGCGACTCGGGAGGCTGTAATGGAGTCAGTTAAGGTGCTTGGCTCAGATTATAGTGGCACGTTCGCTGCCGCTTCCAAGGAACGTTGGATGCACGTGTATCCGCAACCCGGTAAGCGCTCTGGTGCATACATGTCGGGTGCCGCCTACGACGTACACCCCCTGGTGTTGCTCAACCATCAGGACGATTACAACAGCGCGTCGACCTACGCGCATGAGTGGGGGCATGCGATGCATCAACTCCTCACCAACGAGAATCAGCCCTATGAACTGGCCGACTTCTCGATCTTCACGACAGAAATCGTGGCGATCGCTAACGAGTTGCTGCTGCAGGAGTACATGCTGGCGGGCGCTCGCTCGGAAGATGAGCGCTTGTATTACCTCGGCTACGCCCTTGAGCAGATGCGCGGCACTTTCTACCGGCAGGTGATGTTTTCGGAGTTTGAACTCGCCATTCACGAAGCGGTGGAGCGAGGCGAAGCGCTGACCGGTTCGCGCATGACGCAGATCTACGGTGAGATCCTGAAGCGCTATCACGGTCACGATGCAGGCGTGATGGAAATTACTGATCGAGAAATGATTGAGTGGGCCTACATCCCGCACTTCTACTACAACTTTTATGTATACCAGTACGCTACGTCCATTGCCGGCGCGGCGTACTTCGTTGATCGCCTGAACTCTGGTAGCAAGGCTGCGCGCGAGACCTATATAAAATTCCTCGAGGCAGGTGGTTCTGACTATCCGCTTGAGATTCTCCGTGCTGCTGGGTTGGACATGACCTCGCGCGCGCCCTACGACGCTGTGATCGATCGTATGGATGCGGTCATGGACCAGATCGAGATGATTCTGGAAAATCGCGAGGGTTGAATCGCGGTGGGGGAGTAACCGTAAACATCGCTAACGGTGCTAAATTAGAAGCCGCGTCTAGCAGAAGTCAGATCGAGCAAGGAGTTAAGAATGACTAATCCGTTTGAGCCGCTCTCTGCGGCGGAAATCCAAGAGGCGGTGGCGATTTTCCGCCAGACCCACAACGATGAGCACGCGGTCTTTTGTTCTTCTGGTCTCGAGGAGCCTGCCAAGACCCAAGTCAAAGCAGGTGTGCCTGGGGATCGGGTGGTTCGATTTTTGGGTACCGACAGCGTCTCGGACGGTGGTTTTGAGGCTTTGGTCAATTTGACGAAAAAGCAGGTTGATCGATTCGATCGTTTGCCCAATGAGGCCCAGGCGCCCTATGGGTACATGGACTTAGGTTTGGCGGTTCAGCTGACCAAAAGCAATGCCCAATGGCTGGCGGCGGTTAAAGCTCGGGGTATTCCCTGCAATACGGACGAAGATCTCAAAAGAATTCAGATAGACCCCTGGCCTGCCGGAGGTTATCCGGTGGCGCAGGTGCCAAAGGGCCACCGTGCGGTGCGCTGTATCGCCTTCGTGCGCGAAGACGCCACAGACAATGGCTATGCGCGTCCGATCCACGGCCTGATTTGCCACGTGGATGTGACCGACCAAAAGGTGGTTTTGGTGGAAGACTCAGGCGCGATTCCGATGCCGCCAAATCCTGGACGCTTTGACTCAGCCCACCAAACCAGTACTCGAACGGATTTGCAGGATCTAGAAATTGTGCAGCCCGACGGTCCTAGCTTTGCAGTGGATGGCTATCGGGTGAAGTGGCAGGGCTATGCGTTTTCTGTATCTATGCATCCGGTTCATGGCTTGGTGTTGCATCAACTGTCATTGCAAAACCGGCCGCTACTATATCGAGCCGCGCTGTCGGAAATGATCGTACCCTACGGAGACTCCGACAGTATGCATTCGTGGAAGCACGTGCTAGATGCATCTGAGTACAACATGGGCATGTTGGTCAACTCGTTAAAGCTCGGGTGCGACTGCTTGGGCGAGATTCATTACTTCGACGTTCATCAGGTGACGTGGGAGGGCAAGGTTAAGTCGGTAGAGAACGCCATCTGCATGCACGAAGAGGACTATGGTATTCAGTGGAAACATTACGACAGTGAATCCCAAACCAGCGAAGTACGGCGCTCTCGGCGGTTAGTCATCAGCTCAATTTTCACCATTGGCAATTACGACTATGGGTTCTACTGGTACCTGTACTTGGATGGCACTATTCAAATGGAAATTAAGCTGACAGGTATTGTTGGGGTTAGTGCGGTAACGGCAGAAACTCATAATCCGGCGCAGTCGCCGCTGATCGCTGAAGGATTAGCGTCGCCAGTCCATCAACATGTTTTCTGTTTTCGCTTAGATTGGGATTTAGATGGAGGCGCGAATTCCCTGTTCGAAAGTCAGATTGAGTTGTTGCCTGTCAGTGAAGCGAACCCAGATGGCACTCAGTTTCAATCCGTTTCCCGTCATTTGACCAATGAATCTTCGGCCAAACGCAATATTGCCCCGGAGCAAAGTCGGCATTGGAAGGTGGTGAATCCTTCGTCATTTAACACTTTGGGTACGCCGGTGTCCTACAAGTTGTTACCAGTGGGATCGCCGTCTTTGTTAGCGCCCGAGACGTCGGCAGTCGGAAGACGAGGTGCATTCGGCAAACACCATATCTGGGCCACGCCCTATGCCGAAGGTGAGTTCAGCGCAGCCGGTGCGCACACGGTAATGCACGATGGCGGCGGTCTTCCGGAGTACACAAAGGGCGATCGCAATATCGCCGAATGCGACTTGGTGATGTGGCACACCGTAGCGCTAACCCACGTGCCGCGACCAGAGGACTGGCCGGTCATGCCGGTAGAATACACCGGCTTTCACCTAATACCGGTCGGCTTTTTCGATCGCAACCCAACGCTCGATTTACCCTCAAAATGCCATAAGTGAAGGACACTAGCTCGACTGCGATATTGAGCGAGCGCGCAACAGCGTAGACGACTGAAGCAGTGATGGTCTCTGGCCGCCTTAGGTGTGTGCTTAAGTACGATGTGGCTGTCGGTTACCAAAACCCGACGCCACCGAGCGCAGTGGAAACGTTAACCGAGTAGGCCAACGGGGGTGATGCCAAAAGACGCCGTTCCAAAGCGGGGTAATTTCGGCGCAGATGACGGTATTCGTTGATGGCGTCGAAGTAGCTCCAGCACGCTATTGTTTTAGCGCCGGCGAATCCAAACCGAAGCGTATCGCTGTTGTATGGAGCAGATCATTCACTTGTCGCAGGCTCAAATCTGTTGCTCACGCGTGCTCCCCGAATAAAAAGTGGTGAGACATCATCGCGGCTGAATAAATGTCTAGGGTCTGAGTATGCCCAGAGATTCTCTTTTCGGATTGAACTCGGCTGGGGATACGCTGGATCCGTCATGCCCGCCTAGAGTGCCAAAAGGACTGAAGCCCAGAATGCTCTTTTGCTTTTCGGTTACTTTTCTCAAGACCTCGTCGCGAATACTGTACGGATGATTCTCCTGTGGTTTTACCCATGGCTGTAGGAACGCAGTTGAAATATTGCTGCGTAATGCACCAGAGCGGTTCAGTCCGTTGCCGTGCCACAGCCGTCCTTCCCATANAACCGCCGAACCTTTCGGCGCCGTTAGGGATACGGCTTTTTGTTGTATTTCCTCCCCGTTAGCTGTTTTGTAGTCCAATAGTGGCCATTTGTGTGAGCCGGGAATNAGTCTAGTACCGCCGTTTGCTGGGGAATTATCGGATATTANGTACATCACATTTGCCATGAATGGAAAGTCCATGGGATGTGGCACGAGCGGCCATTGATCTTGATGCAGCGGCATTCTCTCATTACCGCTGCCGTTCATGTGAGCGCCCATAGAGCATAGGCAAACGCGTTCGCCGATGAGGTGCTGAATGAGTGGCAGAATCTTCGGATGGTCGATAAGTTTTAGAAAGCAGTCGCCCTTATTGATTAGGTTCCAAACCAATCTGCTGACTTTTTCTGCCTCTGTAGACTCAACGCCTAGACCTTCGTCGCCGCGTAACTTTGAACCGACTTGATGTTTTTCTTCGCCCAAAAACTGCTCGTTGAGTCTCAGCTCCATCTCCGCTACTTCTTCTGCAGTGAGAACATTTGCTATGACAGCCATACCGTATTGGTCNAGATGGGCCTTGGCCTCATCTAGGTCCTCGGTTATAGGCGGATACGCTAAAGTTTCTAAATCAGCAATATTTATGTCTCGCAATTGTCTCGGCCTCATTCACTGATATTGCTCAGCATCACTTGGTTCATTTGAGTTACTACANATGTCATAGNNGCAGTATCGTTTGCGGATGTTGTCAGTACAAGTGCAATGGCTCTNGGNGTATCCGCTAGCGCAAGTTGTTTCTTAGTTTGGCCACGNCACTAAANATTTGCCAACTTGAAACAAAAAGATGACCCCAAACCGCAGGGCGAGCCTCTATTGGGGCCACAGTCTCACGCAACTGTGCTTCGCCGGGCGGGTCGTAAAGTTTTACCACAAACAAAGATTTAGCTTGTGCCAATAGAATTACGATGCGCTTGAGACAAAATAGGCCGCCGTGAAGATCAGAACATAGGCGACTGTGTAGTAAATCAGAATGGTTTTGGTGGACATCGACTTGCTCAACGCTAAAAGCTAGCGCAAGACTAGCGTTAGTGATGGCTCGAGGAAAGTATCCATTTAGGCATAACGGTAAACAGTCGCATGCCCTCAGGTCGTGGCCCGTGCGTGGGCGTAATAAAGCGAGTCAAAAAAATGGTCTTGGCAACCCAGGCGGCGCCGATCAATTCGACCGTCTATTAACGTCTAGTCTTGGTGAGCGTGCGGCGCTCTAATCCGCGCACAATGCGTGAATGCAGTTGGGCGTCGAGCGGGTAGAACAGAATAATCAATACTGAAGTTATGCTGGCGGCGGCGGGAATCAAAAACGCCGTTGTGCGAATACCTTGTAGTGTTGTTGTCGATTGATCTGTACCGGCGGTATAGCCAATTGCGCTCAGCAGCAGACCGATCAAGCCCACGCCAAGCCCTGAGCCGGACTTGCTAATCAACTGGCTCAGCCCAAATACAATGCCATCGTCGCGAACACCGCTGCGCCACTGACCGAACTCGACGGTATCTGGCAACATAGACCAAAACATCACCGCGACGGCGCCGCCCATGACGCCGTTGCAAAAGGCCAGTGTCGACAGTGCGCCAACAGATTTCACATCAAAAGAGAACAGAATCATATTCACTAATGCGGCACTGCTCGCTCCAATGACCCAAACCCACCTTTTTGAGAGGCACCGCGCCACTAAGGTCCATAGCGGAATGCCGACGCCTGCGCCGAGGATGCCAATAGACATTACATCGGAAACACTTTCGGGATGCCCAGCGTAATAATTTATGTAGTAAACGATTGATTTACCGCCGATGGCTGAGCCGATCACGCCAACAAACGAGGCACCACATAAAATCCAAAATGCGCTGTTGTATCGCAGAAAAGCCAGTGTTTGCTGATTTGTGACGGTATGGGTGCTTGCTTGTTGGACCTCNTCTGAGGTGGTCAGAAAGATGACTACCATCATGATCGAAGACAGCAAGCCGTAGACGATCGCCACCTGCACAAAGCCCTGTCGCATGTCGCCGTTGCCAAAATAGCTCGCAAGCTCGAGCATGGTGGCTGCGGTAACGATGCCGCCGAGCATAGCCGCCATTAAGCGGATGCCAGCCATGGTGCCGCGTTCTTGGCTGTTGTGCGTCAACGCGGCGGCGAGAGAAGAGTAGGGTACGGAGGCGACAGTGTAGGCTGTTCTAAAGATCGTATGCGTGACCAAACACGCGATAACCACGTGATCGGGGAACCAGATTGGTGCGGCAAACATGCCGACAAAACTGAATCCCATTAGTGGTGCGCCAACTAAGATATACGGGCGGAATTTGCCAAAACGGGAGCGCGTTCGTGTCACCACCCACCCCATCAACGGATCAGAAACCCCGTCCCATATCACCGGCAACATGATTATTAGCCCAGCGATTGCTGGGTCGATGTTCAAGACATCGGTGTAGTAGTACAGCAGGTATAAGTTTAGCCCTGCGAAATATAGGTTAAAGCCAAAGTCCCCCGAGCCGTAACCAAGGGTAGTCCCCCAACCCACTTTTTTGACGCCCGTCGCAAACGTATCAGAGTGCGAGGTCGCGTCTAGGGGATTGGGCTTGGTCACGTTGGTGCGAGAGGGAAGTGTCGGGTGCTTAAGAAAACAGATGGCAGGTTAGGGTGGTTGCGCCATCAGCGCTGGGGCGTGGAGAGTCTGTTTGGCAAATGGGCATGGCGTGTGCGCAGCGCGTATGGAAAGTGCAGCCCGACGGTGGCGAGCGCAGACTGGGTATTTCGCCAATGATCAATTGCTCGGCTCGCTGCGCTTCAAGCTCCGGGTCCGCCTCGGGTACGGCTGCCAGAAGAGCCTGGGTGTACGGATGTTTCGGCGTCTTAAACAGTGTATCGCGGTCCGCTTCCTCGACGATTTTGCCCAGGTACATGACGGCGACGTGGTTGCTGATATGCCTGACAACCGATAAGTCGTGGGCGATAAATAAGTAGGTGAGCCCTAGCCGCTCCTGTAAATCCATTAACAGATTCACCACTTGCGCTTGTATGGATACGTCTAGTGCTGATACCGGCTCGTCGCAGATGATCAACTCCGGGTCCAGCGCAAGCGCGCGGGCGATGCAGATGCGCTGGCGCTGGCCGCCGGAAAATTCATGGGGATAGCGCTCGCTCATGTCTTCTAGTAAACCAACGGTCTGCATAAGGTATTTTATGCGCTTACGGTATTGCCCTTTATCTTGCGCCATACCGTGCACGCGTAGCGGCTCACCGATGATCGCCCCAACCTTCATGCGAGGATTCAGCGAGCCGAACGGGTCTTGGTAGACCATCTGCATTTTCCGGCGCACACCGCGCAGCTGTGCCGGATTGTGGTGTGTTATGTCCTCGCCATTAAAAATGATTTGTCCCGACAGCACCGATTGCATTTTTAGCACTGCAAGAGCAGTGGTTGATTTGCCACAACCGCTTTCGCCAACCAGGCTAAAAGTTTGGCCTCGCTGGATGGCAAACGACACCCCGTCGACGGCGGCGATGGAGCCTATCTGGCGCTTGAGCAATCCCTCGGTGACAGGGAAATGCACTTTCAGGTTGTTAACCTCAAGAATATTGTTATCGCTCATAACCAAAACACGCTCGTTGGTGACCGGCTGCTATGTCGCTCAACTCAGGTTTGTTGGCGGTGCAGGCGTCTTGGGCGTACGGACAGCGCGGATGAAATGAGCACCCGGAAGGTAGGTTCGATAAGTCTGGTGGCTGCCCCTCGATGGTAAAAAGTCTGCTGCCTGGGTCACCATCAAGTTTGGGGATGGAATTCATTAGCCCTTCGGTATAAGGATGTTGAGGGTTCTTGTATAGCGCCATGGCGCTTGCGGTTTCTACCACTCTGCCGCCGTACATAACAGCTACGTTGTCTGCGTAACGCGCGACCACGCCGAGATCATGAGTTATAAGGATTAAGGACGAATTGAGCTCCTTGGTCAGATTCTTTAGCAGCGATAAAATCTGTGCCTGCACCGTAACGTCCAGTGCTGTGGTCGGTTCGTCTGCAATAATCAACCGCGGTTGGCACGCTAAGGCCATGGCGATCATTACGCGTTGACGCATGCCGCCAGAAAACTGATGCGGATAGTCGTCCAGCCGTTGTGCGGCGTCTGGTATGGCCACCCGAGCTAATAATTCGCCTGCCTGGGCGAAGGCCTCTGGCCAGGATTTTTTGTGATGCAACCATATTGGCTCAGCTACTTGGGTGCCGATGGTCAGCACCGGGTTCAACGATGACATGGGCTCCTGAAAAATAAACGCGATTTGATTGCCGCGAATTTCGCGTAAGCGTTGCGCAGATGCCTTGGTCAAATCTTCGCCCGCAAATTCGATCGAGCCATTGCTCACTTGTCCTGAATCACCAAGTAAACCGAGGATGCTCAAAGCAGTAACGCTCNTACCCAGANCCGCNCNCNCCGACGATAGCCAGTGTCTCGCCTGCATTTAGGCCCAATGATACGCCGTCTAACGCTTGCACTCTGCCGCGCTCGGTAGCGAACGCCACAGACAGGTCAGAAATGCGCAGCAGTGGGTCCATCAATCGAATCCCATCTGTTTTTTCAGTTCGTAATCGATCCACAGGCGTGCATAAATCGGCCAAGGTCGCACCGCACCAGCGCGCAGCTCGCCACCGTAATTTTTNACCCACGGCCACCACGCGGTGTGTTGGTAAGGAATAGGCAGCCANACATAGGGAGCCTGCTGCAAAATCTCGCGGGTAAGCTCACGCAGTATCTTTATGCGCTCGGGCTCTTCTCGGGTCAGATGCAGTATGCGTACTTTCTCATCAAACTGCGGATCGGAGTATTGCGATGGGTTCCAAGTTTGGCCGCTAACGAAACTCTTACGAATGGTAGAAATGGGGTTGACATGGCCGCTGGTCAACAGATACGCGGGGCCATGAGTTTTCGTTGTCATAGTGGATAGGAACGAAGCGTATTCCATGGGCTGAATGTTGGCTTTTAGGCCAACCTTTGCAAAATAACTCTCGAGTAGCGGCACTAAGTCCATATGTGACGGCGAGCACGAACACACCTGCATATTAAACGAGAATCCCTCAGGCACGCCGGCCTCATCTAGCAGCCGCCGCGCTTCGGCGGGATCGTAAGCGAATAATTGCTGTATCGACTCTGGCATTTGCTCTAGCGGCTCAAAATACTCGCCGAATTCGGGGTGCTGCGGATAAGCCATTAATTCAGCGTGGCCGCCATAAAAGTGTTCGACGATCTCTCGCTGATTAACCGCAAGATTTAATGCGCGCCGAACGCGCAGGTCGTCGAAGGGTTTCTGATCCACCCGTAGCGAAATGAACTGACCGCTGGTGGCTAACCAGCGATTCCATTGCAACTCTGGCGTCGTTTGTTTCAAGTGGTCAACGGCAATCCAGCGAATCGACTCAAGAATGTCCAGTTGTCCGGTACGCAGCGCGGTGAGGAATGTCGCTTCGTCTTTAATAATGCGGTAGATCACTTTGTCGACGAAGGGCAGGCCATATTGTTTCTCATCCAAAGTGATGCGATCCCAGTACTGAGAATTTTTTTGGTAAATCTGCGCATTTGCCTGTACATAGCGCTCAAGCTGAAATGGGCCGGTACCCGTCACATTTCTCCAACGTTTGCGATCTACCTTACTCATTTCTCTGGGGCTGATCCCAGAGTAGTAGCCATAACCGAAGCGATAAGGCCACTCTGCGTTGTAATGGCGTAAATGAAACACCACAGTGTGATCGTCCCTGGCTTCCACGCGCTCTATGTGATCAAAGTAGGTGGGTATGCGCTTGGGGCTGTCGTTGACCAAGTCGTAGGAATACAGCACGTCGTCGGCGACCAGCTCTCGGGCTTCCATAACGCCAGCTTTGGCAGGGAACATCATGCCTTTTCGCAGTTTAATCACCAACGTCAGCGGGTCTTCCCAGTGCCAGCTTTCGGCCAATTCACCGCGCATAGAATCGGTTGGAAGGTAAGCGTCAGCAATAAACGCGTAAGGCCCACCATTGCGTTTGCTTTTGCTCAAGTCTCCGGCAAACAACTGCTCGCGAGCGCCGCCATGATCGTGGTTGCTTTTCCATGTCCAGTCCGCCGGGTCCCAAGATAATGGCGACAAGGTCACGCTCACCGTGCCGACGTTTAGCTCGCCACCATACACTGGTTCCTCGCCCCAACTTGTCGCGCTTAAAAGGGTCAGCAGCGCTGCATATAGTAATCGCATCATCGTCCACGCATCCTCGGATCCAGCATATCTCGTAACGCATCGCCATAAACGTTGATGGCATACACAACTATGGTGAGCGCCAAGCCAGGGGCCAGCGCTAACCAAGGGCCGACATACATATAGGTTCGACCGCCGCCGCTGAGCATGCTGCCCCAAGTGGGAACTGGTGGCGGTATGCCTAGGCCCAGAAACGACAGACCAGCCTCAGCTAAGATCACTGCACCAACTCGAGTCGTGAAGAGCACAATTACTACTGGCATCACGTTGGGTAATACATGAAACCACAGTATATGCAGTGTGCTGGCGCCCATTGACTGAGCGGCATGGGTGTACATGTTTTCGCGCACCGCAATGGTGGAGCCGCGAATAATTCGTGACCCGGCTATGCCATACAAACAACCGAGAATAATAACGATTTGGCTGACGCTGGGGCCGACGATGGATACCACAACGATAAGCAACACCAAGTCGGGGAATGTCATCCAAGCATCGACGAAGCGCTGGATCAGCATGTCGGCCTTGCCGCCAAAGTAGCCGGTTAACACCCCCAAGATAATAGAAACAACGGTCGCCAGCCCGGCGGCTAAAAAGCCGATAATCACTGACAATCGTGCGCCATAAAGAATCCGTGAAAAGACATCGCGGCCAATGTGGTCAGTACCCATCCAATGCGCTAACGACGGTGCCTCCAGCACCCGGCGCATGTCGGTCTCGTTCATGCCGTAGGGCGCCAGCAGGTCTGCAAAAATCCCGCAGAATAAGAACAGCGCAAACACTAAGCCACCAATTCCGCCGAGCGGCTTCTCGCGCAGCATTTTGCGATGAAATGCCAGCAGCGAACTTGACGGTGTGGCCTGCACGGTTAGCTCACTCAANCGTTAGTGCCTCACCTTGGGGTCAAGAAAACCATAGGTAAGGTCGACCACTAGGTTGATGACTAAAATNGATACGCCAACAATCAGAAAGACACCGGTAACCACAGGGTAGTCCCGTTGAAAAACCGCCTCGAGCAACATCAGGCCCATGCCCGGCACGACGAAGATCTGCTCAAGAATCACTGCACCGCCGATCAGCAATGGCGCTTGCAGGCCGATTAGGGTGACCACGGGAATCAGGCAATTGCGTAATGCGTGACGGAACACGATTAGGTCCTCTTTAAGTCCTTTGGCCCTCGCCGTGCGAATGTAGTCTTGCCGAAGAACCTCTAGCATCATGGTTCGAGTCATGCGCATGGTTACCGCGGACAGGGACAAACCCAGTAGCACTGCTGGTACCAACATATGCGCAAGATTACCCAGTGCGTCCTCAAAAAATGGTGTGTACTGCAGGGGCGGCGCCCATCGCCACCAAACCGAGGGAAACACCATCACTAATGTCCCGAGCCAAAAACTTGGTATCGCGAGCATCAGTAGAGAAAACGATCGCGTTACGTAATCCCCCACCGTGTCTTGCTTCATGGCCGAGTAAATGCCAATGGGAATGGCCACGGTCAGTGCAACGATTAGGGCTAAGAAGCCCAACTCAAATGTAATGGGCAGGGTGAGCGCTAGTTGTTCGGACACTGGCGTGTTTTGCCAAAGGGAGTAGCCGAAGTCGCCCTGCAAAATATTTGCTACCCAGACGAAGTATTGTTCGTAGATAGGCTTATCCAAGCCCAGCGCGGCCTCGATTACCGCCCGATCGGTACCCGTAGAAATGTCATTTTGTGCCAGCATCAGGTCGACGACATCGCCAGGTATTAAACGAATCGATGCAAATACAATGACGCTAGTAAACAGCAGCGTCGGAATAACGGCGAGCAACCGCCTGATGATAAAAGCATGCACTTGAAAGACTCCCCCATCGCCACACAGGTCAACGTGTGGACCGAAGCTAAAAGAATGGGCAATTACAGCGCAAAGTTAAAGGCCATTCGCGCGAACTTCAGCATTTTTTTGTTGCCCAAAAATTTCTGTTTTTGCAGAGAAATTTCCGAGTGCCTCCGGTTTGTGAGCGTATATGCACTGCCTCAACGAGGTTTCGATGCTAGCGCGCGAGTGCAAAAGCGTGCACCCAGATGCTAGTAGCGCGCGCAAACCTAAGCGCAGCTAGTGCCGACCGCCAGGCTCCGCCTCGTAAGGTAGACGAGCATACGGCGCATACTGCGTTAGCCGAGCGACTATCTGCTCGTCATAGTACGATCACAAGTAGCTGATAGCGTAATTGAAAATACTGTGGGGGATTTGATATGCAACGTTCAGTGCTGTTTTTACTAATCTTTGTACTCTCGCCGTGGAGCGCGGCCGAAACCGCAACGGGTCGTGTGTTCGTCGACGAGAATCGTAATGGCCAGCTAGACGACGGCGAAGTCGGGCTAGCAAAAGTGCGGGTTAGTAATGGTACCAACGTGGTGCTGACGGACGAAGATGGTCGCTATCGCATCGCGGTAGACGAACGGACCATCATATTTATTACCAAACCAAGTAATTATGCGATTCCAGTCAATCAGCACATGCTGCCCCAGTTCTATTACATCCATCAACCGGATGGTTCGCCAGCGGGTATGCGGTATGCAGGTATTGAACCTACCGGGCCGTTACCGGAGCAGATCAATTTTCCTCTGGTAGAACGGCCTGAGGAGAAGAAATTCGAGGCGATTTTGTTTGCCGACACGCAACCGCAGACGTCCCGCGAACTGGACTATATCCGCGACGACGTGGTTGCCGAGTTGATCGGCACAGATGCGGCATTTGGCATGACCATGGGCGATATCATGTTCGACGATCTGTCGCTGTTCCCCAGATACAACGCGCTGATCTCGAAAATCGGCATACCTTGGTACAACGTGCCTGGTAATCACGAGATGAACTTCGACGCCGCGAGCGATCGTGATTCGTTAGAAACATTTAAGAAATTTTATGGGCCAGGCTATTTCGCCTTCGAATACGCCGACGCGCTGTTTGTGGTCTTGGACAACATTGACTACCAGGGCAGCAGCGAGGCAGACCCGGCTGACGTCAGAGACAATGGCGGCTACGAGGCGAGAATCAGTCGTAGACAATTGCAGTGGCTCAGCGAGGAACTTAAGCACGTCGACCAAAATCGCTTGGTGTTTATTGCCACCCATGCGCCACTGGGCAGCGAAAACGGTTCCTATGCCACCGCTAACCGCGACAAACTCTTTCGTCTGTTGGCAGGTCGTCCTAATCTTTTTTCTGTCGCGGGGCATACGCACACCACCGATCACGTTTACTTTGGTAAAGAACAGGGGTTCTCTGGTCCAGGTAAGTTTCATCACCATGTTTTAGCGACCGTTTCTGGCGCTTGGTGGAGTGGACCATTTGACGAGCGCGGTATCCCCGTGAGTGACCAGCGTGACGGCACACCTAACGGTTATCACGTGCTAGAAGTAGATTCCACCGACGTTGCGGTGCGCTTTAAGGGGGCGGGAAAGCCGGCGGATTATCAGATGCGTATTGTCTTTGACGCTGCCCACCACCAGTTGAACGGCAATGGTATGCGTGACTTTCGCGAGGGCGAATTGCTCGATGGTCGGATGTCCCAAGATGAGCTTGCAGCCGCGGCGATTATCGTAAATCTATTCAATGGTGGCCCGAAGTCAAAGGTACGTTACCGTATTGCAGACGGCGAATATCAACCGTTAACACGAGTTTTACGCCAAGATCCGTACATGCTCGAACAATATGCGCGTCATGGCGACAGCAAGAAGACCTGGGTTGAAGCGACGTTGTCGACACATATTTTTGAAGCAGATCTAGACGCAAGCTTAGCGCCAGGGGTGCACGCGATCACCGTACAAGCGGAAGATGAATTCGGCCGAATTCACCATGGACACACAGTATTAGAAGTCGTGCCGGGACTTGCGGGTTCCGAGCAGGGTCTTGTATACCCAGACTAATTGACTATTGGCAGGCTCAGGATTGACGCCGAGGCGAGGTTGCCAAGGTTGTGATCCTCCCGCACAGTCGTTGCATTCATTGTCGCCGGGGGAGTCATGGACATTTTGTACCCAATGTTTGGGATGATCGCGTTGTCGGGGTTAGTCGTTGCGATGCTTGCGGTGTCGCGGCTGGGCCCGATCATTAAGTTTTGGGGCAATTTGCAATTTGCCCAACATTCAGAGGATCTGCGCCCGCAGTTGCCGCGTCAGCTGAGGCTAATCACCGAGAATTACAATCATATCTTCGAACAGCCGACGTTGTTCTACGCCACCTGTGCGTACATTTTTATGAGCGGACATAGCGACGCCGGGCAGGTTAGTTTAGCGTGGGGCTATGTTGCCGCCAGATGCCTGCATAGCGTCATACAAGTGACTGTGAATAACGTCACACTGAGGGCTGCGATCTTCCTCATAGCCAGCGTGTGTCTGTTGGCGATGATTGTCAGAGAAGCGATGCTGTTTCTATGACGCGGAACGTCTGCTCGCGTTGCAAGGCGCGCGGAACCTGCGGATTGCAAAGCGGACAGTAGGCTCTGCAGGCGGTGGTGATGTTGAATAAAAATGGCTGGGGCACCGAATAATGAAGAAAAATAACGTTTCTGGGCGACTACTGCTGTGCATAGTCACTGTTGCATCCCTGCTCGCGGCAATGGCCAATGGGGCAGAGTATTTGACCGACATCGACAATCTAGAGACCGATGTGACGTTGTTTCGTGGTGCCGCGAATAACACCTATTACGAGGTGTATTTTAATGCCAAGCCCGAGCCTGGTGCGGAGAGGGTGGTGAAAGAAACGCGGTTCATCGACCTGCGCCCCGAACGCGATGTGACGTTACATGTCGAGATCTTTAACCCGACAGCGCAGATACCGCTTATCGTCACCCCCGGTGGTAATGGTGACACCCAGGGGTTCGGTGGGTTTGCACGCAATATTGCTGCCGCGGCTCCAGATCTAAAGGTGATTGTTTACGACCGGCGCAATTTAGGCTTATCCCAAGTCAACTTTGGCAGCGCGCCACAGATGATCGAAGAAGGCGAAGACCTACACGTGCTGATTGAGCGTCTCGGTGTGGCGCCGGTAGCCTTGTACGGGATGTCCTCGGGTGGGCGTTCGAACATGTACCTGGCGTCGCGTTATCCACAAGATATTGCCGCTTTAACCATCGCGCCGATGACTGGTGCCGAACTCGCAGCGACTCGCCTGAGCGAGGATTATTTTCTCAAATACCTGCATGACGAGAAGCTTTCCAGTCGTGAGCATGAAACCGCGGCGCCAATCGAAAGCATGCAAGATCTAGCAGCAACACCGCTGTGGAGTGCCTACTTAGAGCGTAATTCGGCAGCAAATCGACAGCGTTTTTTCGACGCCGATATCGTCGATTTTTTGCGCGCCATGAAGACATCAGCCACGCATTTGCAACAGACGCGCAACCAGGTGGCGTTGGGCATGCAGGATACGCAGCTCGCGCAGTTGCAGATACCTGCGACACTGATTTTGCACCATGGGTCCTATCGGGACTTTCTACACCCCATTACCAACACCCGTGCCGCTACAACGCTGATAGAAAACTCCACCTACGAATTTGCACCCTATTTGCCAGAAATTTTGGCTGCGCTGCTGCCGTTTGTGCGCA
>NHET02000100.1 GCA_002170355.2 Gammaproteobacteria bacterium TMED92 | reverse complement strand
AGGAGGGTCAGTTTTCAGATTTATTGGGCGCCTATCACGGTCAAGTGCAATTGCGTAACAAAGAACTTGGACGACGCTTGGAGTTGCTGGGAAAAGTTCGACAGGGGCGGGTGCGATACGAACCGCGTTGGCCAGTTGCGGAAGATTTGATCGCCGAAATTCACCTTGCGGGGCCAACGACGTCGATACAAGTGGCTTCCGCTGAGATGGCTGGGGCGCGCATTAATGCAGGCCGCATAGAGATAGGTGCCGGCGGGCAGTTGGTGAATCTGCGATTTGATGCAGTGAGTGACGCGAGTGACCTGTTAGCTTTTATTCGCTCAACGCCGTTGCAAGCATCGCTACCTTTTGTGCGTGATAACTGGGCGGCATCGGGAGAGCTGCGCGTGCAAGGACAAATGGCGGTTCCCATAGGCGAACAGACCGACCAAGAATTGGCGTTAGCACTAGACTTTGCGCCGCAGCAAGTGTCGCTATCGCTTCCCGATTATCGATTCGAAATCGCTNACTTGCGCGGCCAGGGTTCCTTTACCTTGCCGCATCAATTACAGGGCGACTTTGTCGGCCAACTGTTTAACAACGCNGCGGCGGTGGTGGTGACGAATACACAACAGAACATCGGTTTTGCTGTTGCAGGCGTGTTCGCGCCAAGAGATGTTTACGCCCTGATGGACTCTGACGATTTTGGCGTGCTGCAGGGCGCAAGCCAATTTGGCGCCAATCTGACACTGGATATGGGCAGCGGTGTGTCGTCTTTACAAGTGACCACGGACTTACAAGGTATGGCGGTGGCGTTGCCTGGAGAAATTGGTAAGGCTGCCGACGTTACCGCCCCTAGTCGTTTTGATTTGCAATTTTTGGAAGATTTCCAAAGTCTGCGATGGCGTTATCAAAACACCCAAGGGTGGCTGCACTTAGATGGAAAAATCGTGCGTGGTTCTATTGGGCTAGGCGTGACGCCGTTAACTATTGCCGCTGATCAACAAAGCGTCACTGTGGCGGGCGAGCTTGCCGAAGTGAGCATCAACGATTGGGTGGCGTTTGCCACGGGTGCTGACGGCGCGGCGGTAGACTGGCAAATGAACGATCTGCGAGTGGGCGAACTGATCATTGATGAACTGGTTTTTGCAGATCTGCTTGTGTCCGGTCGTCAGCGACCGCAGGAGTTGGTTTTTTCGGCGCGCTCGGAGAATCTCATTGGGCGGGTAGATTTGTCCGATGACAAACGTTTGGGTATAGATCTGCAATTTCTGCGGCTCCCAGAATTGGCGCAGGCACCGGNGGATAGTGCTGGGTTGTCGCCGCTGTTGAGCGATGATCCTTTGAGCCCGGAACTGGGACGCTCTTTGCCAGCAGCCTGGGTAGCGATCGAAAAACTCAGCGTGGGCGACGAGGATTTCGGCAATTGGCAATTTGAAATCGAACCGATGCCGGATCTTGTGCGGTTTGTTGGCTTGGATGCTGACTTTAAGGGAGTGCACTTGCGCGATGCGGAGTTCACCTGGGACTTGAGTGGGAACCAAAGCGTATTCGCTGGTCGGGTAGATTTAGACAATTTGGTGCAAACACTGCCGCTGTGGGATTACGCGCCAACCCTNGAAACCGCTTCGGCGAATTTGCAGGTCGATCTGGTATGGCCCGGGTCGCCGCCGAATATCCAGTTGCTAGCGCTGCAGGGGAGTATGGCGTTCAAGGCCAAAGACGGTCGATTTCTTGATGCTGAAACCTCGGCGAACGGGCTGCGGTTCATTAGCCTGTTTACGCCTTCAGCGCTTGCCAAGCGTATTAATAAATTCGATTTTTCTGACATCGTAGACGAGGGCATGAGTTTTGATCGCCTTAGTGCTGCGGTAAATGTTGGCCAAGAAGAATTGGTCTTCGCTGAGCGTATGGTGCTAGAGAGCCCATCTTCCTCGTTTGAGTTCGGCGGTCGCATTAATTTACGCNCCGAAGCACTGGANAACGAGATGATTGTCACCTTNCCGGTGAGCAACTCATTNCCTTGGTACGCTGCGTATTTGGCTTTAGCNAACCCCGTAGCTGGTCTCGGTGTTATGTTGGGCGAACAGATATTGCGTAAACCGATACAACAATTCAGTAGCGCGAAGTTTTCTATAGGCGGCACCTTGGATGACCCTAAGGTCAANTTTGTAAGTTTGTGGGACAAAAGTATGAAGGCGGTTCCACAACCTGGGAGCGTAGCGCCTATAGTGTTAGAACAGAACGCTGGATCGGCANCCCTCGAAGAAAAGCAAAACCCAGACACCAATTTGGTTAGTGAAGGGACGTTAGCAGCCGAACCCGAGCCAAGTGAGGNGACAGCGACTGCGGTCGGGGTGGTCACCCAAGACGCCGCAACTGAGGCGAGTGAAGGTGGATGATAAAATCTGGTAACGCCGAGACCGACAAATTAGACAAGCGAGTAGCANCGAACAAATGAATGAACTGATACAACAGGTTGAGAATGAACTTCTGACCGCTAAGGGTCTTTCCGCCAATGACGTAAGCAAAGCCATTGACGAAATGCTCGGTCGCGACGTTGAGTATGGGGAGGTTTACATTCAAAGCGCTCGCGCGGAATCGTTTGGATTGGAGGACGGCATTGTCAAAGACGGTGCGTTTTCGGTTGACGCAGGTATTGGAGTGCGGGCGTTAGCGGGTGAAAAAACCGGCTTTGCCTANTGCGAAGANATTCGTAGCGATGGCCTGCAGAAAGCAGCCGCAGCGGCGAAGTCGGTGGCGGTGGCTGGTCGTCGCGGGCCAGCGGTTGGGTTGGCGGTGGTGACGGCCGATGCGTTATANAGCACTCAAGACCCCATCAGTAGCCTCTCCCAAGAACAAAAAATTGCGTTNTTACAGCAGGTCGACAAAACCGCGCGTGCCGCCGACCCAAGGGTAAAGGAGGNGAACGTACGCGTTGCCGCCAATCACTCGAGTATGTTGGTGATGGCTAGTGACGGCACGTTAAGNGCGGACATACGACCGTTGGTGCGCTTGGATGTGTCAGTCATCGTCGAAGAAAAAGGGCGGCGTGANCGCGGTAACGCNGGTGGCGGTGGGCGCACAGATTTGGCATTTGTTGCCGCAGGCGCGTGGGCGGATGACCTTGCCCGCGAGGCAGTGCGTATGGCAATAGTTAATCTGCAGGCGATAGACGCACCGGCTGGGNCGATGCCGGTGGTGCTGGGCCCCGGTTGGCCCGGCGTACTTCTGCATGAGGCTGTGGGTCACGGGCTTGAGGGCGACTTTAATCGCAAAGGTAGCTCGGCGTTCTCTGGACGTGTAGGCGAGCAGGTAGCTTCAAGNCTGTGCTCCGTAGTGGATGATGGAACGCTAGCGGAACGCAGAGGTTCTCTCAGCGTTGACGATGAAGGTACGCCAACGCAACAGACTATGCTTATAGAAAATGGCGTTTTGCGCGGTTACATGCAAGATAAACTGAATGCTCGACTAATGAACGTAGCCCCGACAGGTAACGGGCGGCGACAATCCTATGCTCACGTACCGATGCCACGCATGACCAACACTTATATGCTGCCAGGCCAAGACGACCCGGAAGACATTATTAGGTCTGTGCAGCGCGGAGTTTATGCAGTGAACTTTGGCGGCGGCTCCGTAGACATCACTTCTGGCCGTTTCGTGTTTTCTGCTACCGAGGCCTATCTGATCGAAGAAGGTAAGGTCACTGCGCCGATACGCGGGGCAACCCTNATTGGCAACGGGCCAGAGGTCATGAACAAGATATCGATGGTAGGTAATGACCTGCAGCTTGATGCAGGGGTTGGTGTGTGTGGCAAAGATGGTCAATCGGTTCCGGTGGGTGTGGGCCAGCCGACACTAAAAGTGGATGAAATCATCGTTGGTGGTACCCAAGCTTAAGCGCGCGGCATGACGTTGATTTGCTCGCGCAGAAAACGAAACAATGCACGCGAAGCCTGTTTGTTGGTATTGCTGGGTTCTGANTCGCCTGTTTTTGGTTGGCTGGCCGTAACCCTTTTAAGCAGCTGTCGAAGTTTTTGGCGATCGATATGAGACTGCTCTGTCAGCAATTGTGTCAACGAATTGGGGTTGTCGATAAGCCGATCGCGCCATTGTTCGACGTGATGCAAGGCTTGACGAGCAGCAGCAGACTCCCCACGCAGATCTTGCAATTGCTGTTCAATGGCATGGGTGTCGAGTTTGCGCATGAGGCGGCCGATGTACTGTAGTTGGCGACGCCCACCTTCGCGGCTGTTGATACGATTGTATTCTTCAATTGCAGAACTTAAAGAAATCGGTAGGTCGAATGTCTCTAAGTCTTGGGCTTTTAGCTGGGTTAGAGCGCGACCAACTTCCTGTAGGCGTTGGGCCTCGCGTTTGCGCGCACTTTTAGAAATTTCTTCAGTCATTCGTTTGGGATAAAGACATTGGAATTCATAGATCAACAGTCAGAACTACAGCAGCTCGTACACGATATTCTCAAAGAAGCACGCCAGCAAGGCGCGGATCAGGCTGAGGTCTCTGTTAGCGCCGAAGAAGGTCTAGGCGTGAGCGTGCGCAAAGGCGAGTTAGAGAATCTCGAATTTAATCAAGATCGCGGTTTTGGCATTACTTTGCAATTTGGTCAACGGCGGGGCAGCGCCAGCACCACGGATAGCAGTTCCTCGGCAATCAAAGAGACTGTAGCTGCTGCGAAAAATATTGCTCGATTCACCGAGGACGATCCCTACTGTGGCTTGCCAGATCCGCAGCTGATGCCAAAACAGGCAGTAGATTTAGATCTGTATCACCCGTGGGCACTGTCCGCAGACGCGGCACAGCAACTGGCGATCGAGTGCGAGGCAGCTGGTTTGCAAGTGGATTCACGTATTGTTAACTCCGATGGTGCCCAAGTTGGCACCCAACAAGGCATTCGTGTTTACGGCAACAGCCACGGTTTCGTCGGCAGTTACGCCAGCACCCGGCATAGCGTGAGTTGTGTTTTGATTGGGGAGGACGACCAGGGTATGCAGCGTGACTATTGGTACACGGTAGCGCGGAATGCAGCCGACTTGGAGGACGGACTAAAAGTTGGTGCAAAAGCAGGTGAGCGCACGGTGGCAAGACTTGCGCCGCGAAAAGCCCCTACTGGCAGTTTCGCTATTGTGCTAGCACCGCAATTAGCTGGCGGTTTGATAGGACATTTGTTAAGCGCGATCAGCGGTGACGCCCAATATCGTAAGGCGAGTTTTCTACTGAATTGCATGGGGGAGCAAATTTTGCCTGACTGGTTATCTTTGCAAGAGGCGCCGTTGTTGCCAGGCAGCCTTGGAGCGGCCTACTTCGATGCCGACGGCGTTGCGACTCGTGACAATTGCTTTGTAAATCAGGGTGTGTTGCAAAGCTATGTGCTTTCGGAATACTCGGCGCGCAAGTTGCAGCTGCAAACGACAGCCAATGCGGGCGGCGTGCACAATCTTTCTTTAGTTGGTCCGGCGGTTAGTCAACAACAGCTCTTCAAAGAATTGGGCACAGGCTTATATATATGTGAGTTGATGGGGCAAGGCGTGAATGGGGTCACCGGTGATTATTCTCGGGGAGCAGCCGGCTATTGGGTAGAAAACGGCGAGATCGCTTATCCTGTCGACGAGTTTACCATCGCTGGCAACCTGCGCGATATGCTTAAAAATATAGTTAGTATGGGCGATGATGTAGATCTTCGANGCAATGTTCGAGCGCCGAGCATGTTGTTGTCACCGATGACTGTGGCGGGCGAGTAGGGGCTACGCATAGACGAGGCTGGCCAACCCCAAAAATACAAAAAAGCCGACAACGTCGGTAATAGTGGTAAGCACCACTCCCCCTGCGATCGCAGGGTCGACGCCTAAGTTACGTAGTAAACCCGGTAACAGGCTGCCCGCCACCGCGGCGACCAAAATGGTGATTATCATTGCGGCTGCGATCACCCATCCAAGGATCGGGNCGTCAAATAAANTAGCCGCTGCCACAGCAACCAGAGTTGCCCACAACAGGCCGTTTAGCGCTGCGATAAAAAATTCTCTGCTCAACATCCAAAAGATATTGCGTCGATTCAATTGCCCCANTGCTTGGCCGCGAATTACCAGGGTCAGGGTCTGAGTCCCAGCGATACCACCCATGCTCGCTACAATGGGCATCAGCACCGCCAGTGCCACCACTTTGACGATGGTCTCTTCAAAGACATTTATGACTGCTGCAGCGGCGAANGCGGTAAGTAAGTTGATGCCGAGCCAGATCGCGCGTCGGCGCACTGCTCGATGTACTGGAGCAAAGGTGTCTTCGTCCACATCTAGCCCGGCAGGGCCAAGCACTGCCTCCTCTGCATCTTCAATAATGACGTCGACCACATCGTCAATGGTGATTCTGCCAAGTAAATGCCCGCTTTCATCCACGACGGCTGCGCTGATCAGGTCAAGCTCGGAGAACGCCCGAGCGACTTCAGTATCCGGCTGCTCGACAAGCAGTGCCGGAGCGTCACTGTCCATTATTTCACGCACCGTAACCGATGGATCTGATGTCAGAACTTTGGCAAGCGGCAGCATACCCAGATAGTGATCATCACTGTTCACAACAATCAGTGCATCGGTGCTGGGTGGCAACTCCTTGCGCAAGCGCAGATACCGCAACACTAGCTCAAGGGTGTGGCGCGGGCGCACGGTAATGGCATCGGTGTTCATCAAGCCGCCGGCGCTGTCCTCTGGGAACGACAGTACGGCTTCGACTCGTGCTCGGTCGCTCGCGTCTAGGCTCGCCAATACTTGTTCGCTTATGGTTTTTGGTAGCTGCTGCAAAATGTCTGCAAAGTCGTCGGTATCGAGTTCATCTGCGGCAGCCACCAGTTGCGCGGTATCCATGGCTTCTAAGAAGTCGGAGCGTACTTCGTCGCCCAAGTGTTGGAGCACTCGACTGCGATCCTCTTCCTCAAGCAGTTGCCAAATGACGCGGCGAGTTGTTGGCCGGCTGCCTTCGAGGACTTGCGCGATTTCGCTGGGGCGCAGAGACGTAAGTAAGAACTTACTCTCTACCGTGTCTTCGAGAGGAATATCTTCGATCAGTTCTTCTATGTTTACAGCGCCAGCCACAATCTAGCCGTCCGACTCGTAAAAACCAGCCTTCACCAAGTCACTCAGAGTATTGGCGGCTTGTGTCTCGTCGGCGTCATCGTCGCCTTCTACCGATAGCAAAACTTCTGAGCCCACTGGCGCACCAAGCATCAATAAATCCATAATGCTTTTGCCGTTAGCAGATCTGTCGCCGATCTGTATGGTTATTTGGGCGCTGAAAGCTTTGGCCGCGTCCACGAACTTCGCGGCGGCGCGGGCGTGCAGACCAAGCGGGTTGATGAGCGTGAGGCGTATTTGGCGCATACAGCAGATCGCGATCAGTTGTGGATGGCGATACTAGCGACATCCGAGGATGAGGTCAGGTGCTTTCTGGGTAATTTAGCGTCGATTCAACTCGCGGTGCCTAACCAGAACATTGTCGTACCGATCGCTTAAGTGTTTCGCAAGCCGCTGGGCCATGTAGACGCTGCGGTGTTGTCCGCCGGTGCAACCAATCGCAACCGTCATGTAGACCCTGGCGTTGTCCTCGAATCGGGGAACCCATCGATTGAGTATCCCAAAAACGTCATTAAACATCTCATTCACCATAGGTTGTGCGTGCAAGTAGTCCCTCACGGGTTGGTCGAGACCTGACAGATTGCGTAATTCGGGCTCCCAATGTGGATTGGGTAAACAGCGTAAGTCGAATACAAAGTCAGCATCGACCGGAACCCCATACTTAAAGCCAAATGATCGTAGCAGCAGATTGATGTTGGACGAATCGTGATCAAGCACGCGATCGACGAACTGAGCGATCAGTTGTTGGCTGCTCAGCTGGGTGGTGTCAATGGTCAAGTCCGCAAGGTCGGCAATAGTGGCCAATACCTGAGCTTCTACGTCTATTGCTTGACGCAGATCGACTTTGTCCGAGGTAAGGGGATGTCGTCGCCTGGTCTCGCTGAAGCGTTTCACCAATGTTGGGCTTACAGCGTCCAAGTAAACGACTCGGCGCTCAGACCTTGCCAGTGGAAGGCTTTGGAGTATCTCTGGGAAGCTTTGGAGTGATTGGCTGCGGGCATCGATACAAACTGCCAATTGCAGGCCGCCTTGCGGTTCTTGGCGCAGATTTTCCTCTACCAAGCTGTGCAACAAATTCACTGGAAGATTATCGATACACTGATAGCCGTAGTCCTCTAAGGCTTGCAGGATTGTCGATTTTCCAGAACCTGAGCGGCCACTGATGATGAACAGCTTCATGCGCGTTTAGCGTCGGCGACAACTTGGTCTAGGCGTTGGAAAGTTTCCAGCAGGGTCGCTGCGTCTTTGCAACCGCGCAGTTCTGCGCGATTTTCTATCGAGTTAAAAATANTAGCCAGCCCAGCCAAGATGTCGAGGTGGGTGCGAGATTCGTTTTTCGGCACTACCAAAATGAACAAAAGATCGACACCCTCATCGTCGGTTGTTTCATAATCAATCGGTGNCACCAGTGATACAAAAGCAGCGTGTATTGATTGACAGGTCATGCGGCAATGTGGGATCGCGACACCAAACCCCAGACCCGTCGAACCGAGCCGTTCCCGTTCTATAAGGCCATCGAATACTTCGTCTGCCAACAATCCGTCTTGGTCGGGGTCGTTCTCAGCGATACACTGGGCGGCAAACTGCAATGTGCGCTTGCGACTCGCGCTGTCAACTCTGCAAAACACATTGGCGGGATTAAGCAGTGAGGATATTTCCATGGATGTTGCTAGAACCTGTCTATTTTGTCGTGAGCGTGTTTACGTTCTTGCGTCCCGTGATGATGGTCTACAACTTTCTCTTTGTGCTTGATGATCTGCCGATCTAATTTCGCAGACAATTGATCAATTGCTGCGTACATATCGCTCGCCTCGGCGTTGGCAAAGAGTTCAGAACCCGCAACATGAACAGTCGCTTCGGCTTGGTGCATAAGTTTCTCGATGTTCAAAACCACGTGAACTTGGGTGATCTGCGCGTAATGTCTCTCGAGGCGTTGCAGTTTCTCGTGGACGTAATCTTGGAGCGAGGTGGTTAGATCAATCTGATGGCCGGTGACGTTGATTAGCATACTTGCCTCCGATAGCGCGTCATTGGTTGGTTATTATGGCAAATTGTGCGTGATCAAACTAACTGTTTACGCTCGTTAGATGGTGGTATCGATAACGACTCTCGATACTTTGCGACGGTGCGTCTCGCCACATTTATATTTTGCTCTTTNAACAACGCTGCGATTTTGTTGTCGCTTAATGGTTTGCGTGGATTTTCATCGGCGGTGAGCTTTTGAATCAGCGCGCGTATGGCGGTACTGGAGACTTCGCCGCCGCTTTGGGTGCCCACGTGAGAGGAAAAAAANTATTTCAGCTCGAACAGGCCCCGTGGTGAGACCAAGTANTTGCGGTTAGTGACCCGAGAAATAGTCGACTCATGCAGATCAACTTGTTGGGCTATGTCAGCAAGAATNAGCGGTTTCATAGCCTCTGGACCATGCTCAAAGAAGTCTTGTTGAACTTCGACAATTTGCGTTGCCACCTTTNGTAGCGTGTCATGGCGTGTTTGCAAGCTTTTCAAAAACCATCGAGCCTCTTGCAAGTTGTTGCGCATAAAGTCCCGATCGGCGGACTCAGTGGCTTTGTTCACCCAGCCTGCATAAACACTGTTGACGCGAACTTTGGGTAGCGTCGCCGGGTTGAGCTCGACTTGCCAACGGCCATTGTTTTTTCGAACCACCACATCGGGCATTACGAAATCGGATTGTGTCTCGGAGATTGTCTCACCAGGTCTAGGCTGTAAGGTACGAATCAGGGCAACCACCTGGCTCANATCAGTTTCTGGCAAGTGGGTTTGCCGCACAAGAGCAGCGAAGTCTTTTTGTCCTAGCAGATCTAAATGATTGGTCACCAGATCTGTCGCCTCAGGCAGCCATGGTGTGTTTGGTTCAAGTTGGGCTAGTTGTAACAGTAGGCACTCGCGTACGTCNCGCGCACCCACGCCAATGGGATCGAACTGATGGATCTTTTGCAGCACCAGTTCAACATCTTCCTCGGTTGGTTGTTCCTCAGCAGCGAGATTCGGATCAGCAAGACTTTCGCAGATTTCTTCGACCGAGGTGCTGAGCATTCCGTTGTCGTCAATGCTGTCGATGATGATCGAAGCGATGGCCTTGTCTGAAGCTGCCATTGGGGTCAAATTAAGCTGCCATAGTAGATGCTCTGTGAGTCCCTCCACGGCACTGTTGTTCGCGTTTGGATCGAAGTCGCTGTCAGATGGGGTGCTACCACTGCNTGACTGTGGGTAGATGTCGTCCCAATTGGAGTCACTGGGCATGGCTTCAGACAATGGCTCTTGAAACTGCTCGCTGACCTCAGCCTCGGTGTCCTCCGTGAANTCCTCTTGAACCTCCATGCCCTCGTCGGAACCTAGCTCGTAGTCAGCATCTGCNAAGTCTGAGTCTAGATCGTCCTGGGAGAATTCATCCTCGGCTTCTAGCATCGGGTTACTGTCCAGAGCCATCTGTATTTCTTGACTCAGTTCCATAGATGAAAGTTGCAGCAATCGAATAGCCTGCTGCAGCTGAGGCGTCATTTTCAGCTGCTGACCAAGCTTCATTGAGAGCGTTTGTTTCATCTACCGCCGAAAAATAAATTCATGAGTCTGGCTATTTTAGCCTGGTAACGGTTTGCTGCGCACAAAGCCTTGTTCNTCTAAAGTGCGAAATTGTCGCCTAAGTACACCTGCCGAACGGTGGCGTCCTCAAGAATGGTGTGCGGTTGGCCAGCGGCAATAAGGTGGCCCTGGTGAACAATGTAGGCCCGGTCGCAGATATCCAAAGTGTCTTTGACGTTGTGATCAGTAATCAGAACGCCAAGTCCTCTGTTTTTCAAATCGAGAATACCGCTCTTGATGTCGGCCACCGAAATAGGGTCTACGCCAGCGAATGGTTCGTCCAGCAACATGAATTCGGGTTCACTGGCCAGCGCTCGTGCAATTTCCAATCGTCGGCGCTCGCCGCCACTGAGGCTTTGCCCTAGGTTATCCGCGATGTGATTAAGATTAAATTCGTCCAGCAGTTGTTGTAGCCGTTGTCGTTGCTGAGACTTGTCTAAACCGGATTGCAGCTCNAGCACTGCTTTTAGGTTGTCCCGGGTTGTGAGGCTGCGAAAAACGCTCGCCTCTTGAGGCAGATAACCAAGCCCTGCGATTGCGCGCTGGTGCATTGGGNCATGAGTAAGATCCTCACCGTTTAACANAACTTGGCCAGCATCGCACTTTAGCAAGCCCACCAAGAGGTAAAAGCTGGTNGTTTTACCTGCGCCGTTCGGNCCNAACAANCCNATGACCTCACCGCGTTCGACNTGCAGACTGACATCGTCTACGGCAACTTTATCGCGATAGCGTTTTTGTAAGTNCAGTCCTTGCAGAGATGNAGAGGTCATGGCTCTTTAGTAANAGGTGTGTTCACAACATCAAACTCCATGCGCACTCTGTCTTGCTTGCCGTCGGCGCGGACTTGGCGCGCATCGACGTCATACAGTATCTGCTCGCTCTTGATGGTGCTGCCTGCCTGTTGCAGTGTCGCGTTGCCCTTCAGCTCTAGCTGTTGAGAGCTTGGCATGAACANGATGCTGGTCGCACTGGCAACTANNGAGTCTTGTGCGCTCTTTGCGGTTGCAGTCGTTTGCTTTAACAAGCGCGCTGGGGAACCCGTTGTTTGTATTTTATCGGCTTGGTCATTGATCAATGTAACCACGAGAGTGTTGCCGCTAATGCTCAGGTCGCCGAGCGTGGCGCGCACGGAGCCAGAATAAGTAATGGTGTTGGCGTCTTGATCGAAAATCGCGCTGTCGCCCTCTATTTTGATGCTGTCCGACGGCGCTGCGGTCGCGTCATTTATCAAAGCCAAACAACTAGCCGCGAGTAANAATAAATGCCCGTTACGCATCNTCACCGCGATCTGCAGCGTTAAAAACAGGATTTTCNNGGCGTTTAGCNCCNAGACGGATTTCGCTAACCACTTGCTGGGCCTCAGTGCCGCTAAATTCAAGTATTTTGTTTGAGTGCACAATTACCTGTGTAGCCGTGGTCTGCATAGGTTGGCTATCCAGTACTACATGGCCGCGGGCGGTAACCGTGTTATCTGCAGCGTTTACTGTTAAACGATCGCTGCGCAAGCGTAGGCTGTTGGCGGTGCCCGCAGCTTGCCTAAGCTGTACGTTATCCATTAGCTCCAGGTTTGGTTCGCTATCGTTTTGCGCAATCCGGCCGCGCTGCGCAGATACCCGCCACGACCGTAATGCATCTGGTCCAAACAGTTCCACTATGGGCGCACGAAAATCGACGTAGTGATCCTTGTCCGCTTGGTGCTGGGTCCAGTTTTGGACTTGCAGTGCATAAACCGTCGTGCCGTTGTCACTGTACTCTGTCACTTGCATGGCTGCGCCTGTCGCGACGACGCGCGCGTTCGTCCCAGAGCTGAGCAAAGTCTCCACTGTTGTCCGTTTTGGCGTGTTACCGGTGTTGACGAGCAGCAGCGCTATACCCAACAAAATTAGCACGCCGGAAATTAGGCTTTTTACGCCGAGAAATCGCAAGGCGCTAATAATCATGAGTTGAAACTCCAGCGATTTTGACTTTGCAGAATGAGCTGCACCAATTCTACAGTTGCGCCCTCGCCACCTTGGCGCAGGGTGACAAAATCGGCTGCGGCAATCACGGCAGGATGCGCGTTGGCAACGGTTGCCTTGAGAATGACTTCGGTTCGAGAAAACAGTTGTAGATCTGCAAGGTCGTCGCCAATCGCGCAAAGGTCGTGATCAATAAAGCCTCTGCTGAAGAGCGAGTCCAACGCTTGGCTTTTACTCGACACACCTTGTAGAACGTGTTGAATACCAAGTTCTGCGGCGCGACGACTTACCGCCGGCGAATCGCGGCCACTTATGATCGCTACTTCGATGCCGCTAGCGATGAGCAGCTTGATGCTGGCGCCATCTTGAACGTGGAAAAACTTCAGTTCCTCGCCGCCATCGCTGTAGACGATTTGTCCATTAGTGAGCACACCGTCGACGTCGAGAATAACACCGGCTATTCGGGCGGCGAGAGATTCAAGCGTAGCTTGCATACTAGCTTTGCTGAATCAGAAGCAGGTTGTAGCCGATCCATGCTGCCAGCATGACACCGCCTTCAAAGCGCGTGATAACAGCACGCGAGTTAATGCCGTACGCAAAGAGTGCCAACATCATAGTCAGCGCGGTCATCATGCCCGCGTCACGCCACAACGCTACGTAATCAATTTGCACACCGCCGAGTAAAGCAGGCACAGCCAGCACCGCTAGAATATTTAAGATGTTAGATCCCACAACATTGCCGATCGCGATTTCTGGGTGACCTTTAAGTGCTGAGCCGACGGTAGCAGCGAGTTCAGGCAAGCTCGTGCCGATGGCAATGATCGTCAGTCCAATGATGAGATCGCTGACGCCGAACATAGCGGCAATATTGGTCGCCGAGTAGACAAGAATTTGCGCTGATAGCAACAGCACCGCCAAACCTACAACAAACCAGCCGACGCTCTTGCCAATGTTAAGTTCTGGAATTTCGTCGAGTTCGTCCTGCAAAGCATTGTTCTCTGCGTCTGGATCTTTGGCGCTGAGAAACAATTGCCACATGATGATGCCAAGGCCGAACAAAAGGATCAGACCATCACCGAGGGATAGATCTCGGTCAAATAACAACGCAAGCGTCAATACCGTTGCGCCAATTAACCAAGGCAATTCCTTACGACGCACATTACGCGAGAAGGCGAGCGGAGTAATGATCGCGGTAATGCCCAACACAAGCCCTATGTTGGCAATGTTGGAACCCAGCGCGTTGCCGACTGCAAGTAGGTGATTGCCATCCAGGGCGGCAAAGGTTGCGACTATGATCTCGGGTGCAGAAGTACCCAGGGCTACGATAGTCAGACCAATGACGATTTTTGGGATACCAAAGTTGACCGCAGTGGAGGCCGCGCCTGACAAAAACTTGTCAGCACTCCATACAAGAGCAACAAAGCCCACCAGCAGTAAAAGCAGCTGCAACCACATTGTCCGGCACCATCCTTAGTTGGGTGTGTCGTAAAGAGCTGTTGGCGCCAGCGCCGATACAGGAAACTCAAGCAGTTAGCTTAGT
>NHET02000131.1 GCA_002170355.2 Gammaproteobacteria bacterium TMED92 | reverse complement strand
TTGGGGAGGTTTTGTCGAAATAATTTCAACAAACTTGCACGGACGCGTGGCTAATCTCTACGGTCAAATTGTCAATACAAGGTCGAAATAGTGGACACCCTAAATGCACTCGTCATCGGTGGTAACGGCGCCATTGGCGCAGCGCTGATCCGTCAGTATCAACGTTGGGCGCAAGAAAACGACCAAGGCCTGCAAGTGTATGCCACCTACAATCGCCAGCGTCCGCAAGCCTCCGCCGGTGTGCAATGGCTACAATTGGATTTGCGTGACCTCGCCGCCATAAAGGGGTTAGCAGAGTGGCTGCAGGATATAGACGCTTTGCATCACTGGGTTTGTTGCAGCGGTTACCTGCACGGAGACTTCGGTAGCCCTGAGAAAGCCCTCAAAGACCTGCAGGGTGACAAGTTGCTGGACGATTTAGCGGTCAATAGTGTTGGCCCCTTGGCTGCATTTCAGGCCAGCATCGTAGCGTTAAGAAGAGCGCAATTTGCCAAAGTAGCCTTTTTGTCAGCACAGGTTGGTAGCATTGACGACAACCGCAGCGGCGGCTGGTACGGCTATCGGATGTCGAAAGCAGCGTTGAACATGGGTATTCGCTGCGCCGCGATCGAATGTGCGCGCTGGCGACGGCCACCGGTCATTGTGGCCTTGCATCCAGGTACGACCACGAGCGCGTTGTCGCAACCGTTTACTGCTCGACGCAACCCGCCGCCGCAAAGTGCAGATCAATGTGCACAAGATCTGTTGCAACGGATGCTAGCACTGACGGTTGCAGAAACTGGCACCTTCCAGCGCTTAAACGGCAGCGCCATCCCCTGGTAGAGGCCAGTTCAGCTAACGTGCTGCAGTATCACGGCCACACACAGGCACCAGCACTTCATTTTTGCGCAAGAACCAGGGTGTCATCGGGGAGTTGTGTCGCGCCCACAGCGGTTCGCCGCATGGGCGAAACGCACTTTCGTCCAGGGCAGTGAGCAGTTGAGCCTCATGCTCAGCATAGAGTTCGCGGCCCCAACCGCCTCTGTATTCNCAGCCACCGCCANGGTTGTGGCGGGGTTGGCTACCACTGCAACAATGTCTGATGAGGGCGCTGGAATNTTTGTCAGATCAAAACTCCGCGGCATGACGAATGACACCACCCACGAGTCTTTCGTAGTGTCTGGAGTTTGCAGTACTGGAGCCGTCATCGCGATCTCTTGTGCAGCGCTGTTGTCGCCGCTGATGAAGTTGAACAGAGGTCGAAAAGCGTTGTAGCTGGCACTCTTAAAGTCTCCACGCACGCGTACCGAAGCCAATAAATGGGCCTCGTANTGGCGGATCTCTATGTCGTCGAGTTTTCCAAGGGTCTGGTAGCCCAGTCGCTCTATAGCTGTTGCCGGCTCGACTGTCGCCAGCAGCACGAGCGCCAGGCCNATGTTGCGGATAATATTCATTAGTTTTTCCATGTGCATAGTGCTAGCTTCTGCGGCGTCGCTTAAAGGCTTTGTGAATGCAGAGTGAAAGGGCAGTGACTGGTCTGATTGCCGTGTGTTGGTTCTCGCCTACAGGTTCTAAACTAGACAAGGCTGCCTTGAGGGTGGCTTCGGGCCANTGCCAGCAGAGTCGTTCAAATATGTTCAAAAAAAGACGCACCGTGATATGAAACAGCCAACAAGAAAAAAGGCTCAATCAATACCGCTCCGGCTCGATGGTCCTGTGGCAACTGCGAACGCGGTCGCAACCGGTCGACCGCCGGCCCGCGAGCGCGCTACAGCGACCCAGCAGGATTCGCTGTCAACGGACAACGANGCAGTAGTAGNCGCCTACGCGCAGGTAGAAGAGCTAAAAGCTATGACTTTNATAGCTGCAGGCGTACTTGGCTTTGCTCAACAAATAAGCCGGGCGCAACGCAACACGAGCTTTATAATCGCGACAACGTGTNTGCCGCTGTTGGGTCTTTACGCGGTAGTTGGTGTGATCGCTTGGTAGCGACCGAGACCCATGCGATCAGCGACGGCGGCGTTCTGCTTGCGCGAAGNAAGGCAACTGAGTTGCCGCAGAATGGTGCCCAGGAGAGGACTTGAACCTCCACGGGGTTACCCCCACTAGCACCTGAAGCTAGCGTGTCTACCAATTTCACCACCTGGGCGCGGTCGCGCACTGTACTTAAACCGCATGGAAGCTGTCAATCTTGTCTAAATTTCTGGGTCCCGAAGCTGTCGTTGGCAGCAATCAATTGAACGCAAAGGTCGTGCTTGCGCTATTCGAGCAGCACCCTGAGGCTCTGAGTTGGAAGTTTCTGACCACAGCTGTAGGCGCGTCCTCACCGTTACAGATCAAGAAATTACGCCAAGTTTTGAAAGGGTTGGTGCGCACTCGTGAGTTGTCGCTAGTAGACGGCCACATATACCAGCGCCGATCCGCAGTGGCGCTCGAAAAACCACAACTCCAAGACGTCGCCCAAGGGGAAGTCAGCAAACTCGACGGTGTTGCCCGAGTCAACGGCTTGCCGGTTGGTGGGTCTGGAAAAGGTGTGCCGGTTGTCCGTGCCGGTGATGTAGTTACTTATGTAGCGGCTGCAGGCAAGGCTCAAGTCTTACGCGTCGTCAAACACAGCGAGCTGCCAGTAATTGGTGTACTTAATCTTAAGGGCCGCTTCCCTACAGTAGATCCGTTAGCACGTAATTTTGCCGGTCGCTTGCGCTTGCTCGAGCGTCCTGATCATGCGCAACACGGCGACACTGTGCGAGCGCAAATTCTAGATGAAAATGAGCATGGCTTAGTAGGGCGCTGCCTAGCCGCTTTGCCGACCACGTCGGTAGTTGACCAGGCTATCGACTCAACCATCGCAGCGTTGGACATTCCTACAGATTGGAGCGAGGCAACATTGAAGGCGACCTTGCGGTTACCTAAGTCAGTGAAGCGATCGAGTTTTCCCAAACGTCAGGATCTGACTGATTTACCACTTGTGACGATTGATGGCGCAACGGCAAAAGACTTTGACGATGCTGTGTTCGCTCAGGCTCTTGGCGGCCGTCGCGGTTGGCGGTTAGTCGTGGCCATTGCTGACGTATCCCATTATGTAAAGCCTGGCAGTGCGTTAGACGATGACGCGCAACAGCGCACCACTTCGGTGTACTTGCCGGGATGTGTGGTTCCAATGTTGCCTGAAGCAATTTCTAACGAGTTATGTTCGCTAAAGGCGGAAGTAGATCGGCTTGCCCTAGTCTGTGATATGCGTGTCGGAGCCAATGGTGAAGTGCGCGAGTACGACTTTTACGACGCAGTAATTTGCTCCCATGGGCGGTTAACCTATGAGCAAGTTCAAGATCACATCGACAACGCCAGCGCGTTGCCGGTGGCAACGGCAGTTGCTAAAAAAGTCGCAAAATCAGTGGGCGCTCTGGCGAAACTCCACAATGCTTTTCGCAACGCTCGTGAACGTCGCGGTGGCCTAGACTTTGAAACTCGGGAAGGCGTTATAGAGCTTTCGGGCGGACATGTGACTGGGGTGAACCAAATCCAGCGCCTGACCGCGCATAAAATTATTGAAGAGGCGATGATTAACGCNAATGTCTGTGCCGCCCGATATATTGAAGACGCAAAGCAATGCTCGCTGTATCGGGTTCACGAGGTGCCAGAAGCCATAAAGCTCGAAGAGTTGAACCACGACCTCCGCGCGGTCGGGCTGAGGCTGCCCAGCGGGCTACCAGAGCCGAGGGTATTCAAAGAATTATTGGACCAGCTGGGTGAGCGTAAGCATGGCTGGCTGTATCAACAGCTTATTCTGCGCAGCATGAAGCAAGCGCTATACACACCAAAAAATCAGGGCCATTTTGGCCTCGGACTAGAGCGCTATATGCACTTTACTAGTCCGATAAGACGCTATCCCGACTTGCTGGTACATCGAGCGATAAAAGCGATCATTGCTGGCAAACTTTCGCGTCTGCCCAATCTTGAGCAGCTAGAACATTTTGGNGAGCGTTGCTCGGTCAACGAGCGGCGGGCGGAGTCGGCGGGTTGGACAGTGGAGGCATGGCTAAAATGCGACCTGTTGAAACACAGAACCGGCGATGTGTTTAACGGCACCATTGCAGGCGTTACAGAATTTGGTTTGTTTGTAGAGNTTGAAGGCTACTTCGTGCAGGGCTTGTTACACATATCCGACCTTGGTGCTGACTACTTTCGCTATGAGCGCAGCCATCAATGCTTGGTAGGTGATCGCAACGGCCAGCGCTATACCTTAGGTGATCGCATACAAGTTTTGGTGGCGGGAGTAGAACCAGCCCAGGGCAAAATAGATTTGCGTCGAGTGCGCCCATCACGCAAAGGCGGTCAGGATCCCAAAGCACAAAAAGGTCCAACAAATGATCAAAAGAAACATAGGCGTAAATCGACCAAGGGATCTGGGCGCGGGCGCAGGGGCTGAACANCATGGAGCGTAGTGGTTGATGGATGAAGTAGTCGGCATTCAAGCGACCCGCGCACTGTTGCGTGAAAACCCACAACTCGGGCGCTGTATGTACGTGCAGCGTGGGCGTCGGGATGCCCGCATGAACGAACTCATCAGCATGGCTAAAAGTGNCGGCGTGCGTTTTCAAGTTGTTGATGACGCTTGGTTCAAGCGCCGCGCGGCAGAAGTAAAACATCAAGGCGTGCTGCTCGAGTGTCACGCCAGAACCCTTGCAGATGAGCAAGCGTTGAAAGACGCATGGCCAGATCTTGGCGAGCAACCGCTGGTGCTGATTCTGGACGGCATAACCGATCCGCGTAATTTGGGTGCGTGTTTGCGTACCGCCAACGCCGCCGGAGTGAACGCGGTGATTTTACCAAAGCGCAACAGCGCGCCGCTGAGTGCAGTCGCGTTGAAAACCGCCCAGGGTGGGGCTGAAGACCTGTTTATAGTGCAAGTAACTAACCTAGCGCGATGCCTTACCTGGTTGCGCGATCAAGGCGTATGGTTGCTCGGTGCTGATGGCACGGGCGAGCATGTCTGGCACGCTATGGACACAAAAGTTCCGCTCGGTCTGGTCATGGGCAGCGAAGGTAAAGGATTGCGTCGACTCACCCGCAGTCTCTGCGACCAACTGGTGAGTATTCCGATGCTTGGTCAGGTCGAAAGTCTGAATGTGGCAGTCGCTACTGGAGTGCTGCTGTTCGAAGTAGTCAGGCAGCGGAGCAGCGCAGATTAAAGGTGTCGAATAGTGCGGCAACACGAAAAGGCGGGGGGCCTGCCCCCGGTGACCTTGCAAGCCTCGGTTTTGGCCCATACAATGCGCGCCCGCTGCGCTTGTGCAGCGTTTTAACCTTGCTTCACTCTGGTTGCAGATGGTCTGCGTAATTCCGGGGAGGCTGTCGTCAGAATACTGACGTTAACCAAAAGGAGATGCTATGCGCCACTATGAGATCGTATTTTTAGTCCACCCTGATCAAAGCGATCAGGTGCCGGGGATGGTCGAACGGTATCATGCGATGATTGAGCGTGGTAACGGCACCGTGCACCGTTCGGAAGACTGGGGCCGCCGTCAACTGGCCTTCCCGATCGCAAAAATCCACAAAGCTCACTACATCATGTTCAACGTTGAGGTTAGTCAAGAAACGTTAGACGAGCTAGAGAGCGCGTTCCGTTTNAATGACGCAGTGATCCGCAGCATGGTTATTCGGCGCAAAGGCCCGGTGGTCGGCAACTCTAAGTTGTATGAAGAAGAATTGCGGGAACAAGAGAAAGATCGCGAGCGCGATCGCCGCCGCGAAGAAGAAAGCGCAGCTCGCGTTGCGGCGGCATCGGTAGAGGAAGCTGCACCAGAAACCAGCGAAGAACCAGCACCAGCAACGGCTGAGGAGACCGAATAATGAGAGGCGGACGACGAGTACAAGTTCAATTCAAAGAAATCGACATCGACTACAAAGACCTCGATGCGTTGCGTCAATTCATTGGCGAAACCGGCAAGATTGTGCCTAGCCGCATCACCGGTGCCTCCGCTCGATTCCAGCGTAATCTAGCCACCGAAGTGAAGCGCGCGCGCTACTTAGCGTTGTTGCCTTATACCGACCAGCACAAGTAACGCAAAACGGGGAACCAGCATGAACGTGATCTTACTAGAGCGGGTAAATAACTTAGGCGACCTTGGCGACGAAGTGTCCGTAAAGCCAGGGTTTGCGCGCAACTTTTTGATCCCTAACAGCAAAGCTGTGCAAGCGAATAACGCCAATCGAGCGTACTTTGAGGAACGCCGTGCGGAACTCGAAACAGCGGCGAACGAAAAGCTTACCGAGGCGCAAGCGCGTGCACAAAGCCTGGCAGAAACAGTCGTAACCATTATGGTCAAGTCAGGAGAAGAAGGGCGCCTCTATGGTTCTGTGGGTACACAGGATATTGCTGACGCCTTAGTGCGTGACGGCAAAGCTGTTGAGCGAAGCGAAGTGCGGATGCCAGAGGGTGCGATACGTAGTCTTGGCGAGTACGAAATAGCCTTGCAGCTGCACTCAGACGTGACCGTACAGATTCAAGTTGCTGTGGTAGAAGAGTAAGGCTTGAGCCACTGCATTCGCGGATAAGCTGGCCCGGTGCGCTGGGCCACACCACTGCTACCCAGTCTACTGGATCGGTTTTGCGCCGCAGCACAACTAGCGCTTGCATTCCAACCCCCAAAGCCTAATCTGTTCTACCCCCCAGTCATTGCTCAGCACAGCTCGGGTTGGTTTATTACATTCGAGGCCCTCGCAGTACCAGCGCACTAAATCCAAAATGTCTGAATTCGCCCCAGAAAGTCCACACACGACAGTGAACCCCTTGAAGGTGCCACCCCATTCGGTCGAGGCGGAGCAATCGGTGTTGGGTGGGCTAATGTTGGACGATCAAGGGTGGTTCGATCTGGTAGAGATCGTAGTAGCTGCAGACTTTTATCGCACCCAACATCAAATCATTTTCGAAGCCATGATGGACTTGTCGAACGAAGACCAGCCAATTGATGCGGTCACGGTATCAGAGCGCTTGCAGTCGCGAGGTTTGTTAGACAAAGCCGGGGGTATCGCTTACCTAGCGGATTTGGCGGAATCTACTCCAGGTGCAAGCAATGTCTTAGCCTATGGCCGTATTGTGCGAGAACGCTCGGTGTTGCGGCAGCTTATCGGCGCCGCGACGCAAATCGCTGATTCTGCGTTTACTCCTGATGGTCGTGATAGTGATGTGTTGCTTGACCTGGCGGAGCAAGCGGTTTTTCAAATCGCAGAGAAGCGCAGTAAGGACGGCGGTCCAGAAAAAGTGGCGCCATTGTTGGCGAAAGCGGTGGAAAAAGTAGAGTTGCTGACGAAGTCTAAGGGCGCGATCACTGGCCTCGCTACCGGGTTCAAAGATCTCGACAAAAAGACCTCCGGGTTACAGAAATCAGACCTTGTCATCCTAGCAGCGCGACCGTCTATGGGTAAGACCGCGTTTGCCATCAATATGGCGGAGCACGCGGTAATGTCGGACCAAGCGGTGTTATTTTTCAGCTTAGAAATGCCGTCAGAACAAATCGTTATGCGGATGATTTCGAGCCTCGGTCGCATCGATCAAACGCGCTTGCGCAATGGTGAATTGCAAGATGAAGACTGGACCAGGTTCACCGGCGCTGTCAGTCAGTTGCGTGATAAACGCTTGTACATTGATGACACCGCAGGGCTTACGCCGGGCGAAATGCGCTCGCGCTCGCGGCGTGTTGCGCGCGAGGCAGGAGGATTAGATCTTGTGGTGGTGGACTATTTGCAACTTATGCGCACAGCTACACCCAGCGAGAACCGAGTCAACGAGATTTCTGAAATTTCTCGCTCGTTAAAAGCCTTGGCAAAAGAGATGGGTTGTCCGGTATTGGCATTGTCACAGCTCAATCGGCAATTGGAATCACGCCCGGACAAGCGCCCGTTAAATGCTGACTTACGGGAGTCCGGAGCCATTGAGCAGGACGCAGATGTCATTTTGTTTATCTACCGCGACGAGGTATACAACGAAAATACCGAAGATCTGGGAGTAGCCGAGGTCATCATTGGCAAACAACGTAATGGCCCCATTGGTAAAGTGCGCATGAAGTTCACTGGGCATCTGACCAAGTTCGAGGACCTTGCCCACGACATGTACAACGATTACCAACACGATTGATGCACCGAGGCTGGTAAGGCGGATGGCAAAGAGCAAGGTTAAAAGCGCTTACGTATGCCAAGAGTGTGGAGCCGAATACGCTAAGTGGCAGGGGCAGTGTCATGCGTGTAACGAATGGAACAGCCTCAGTCGAGTCAATATCAGTCCAATTTCAGGGTCCTCGGCGTCTCACCAAGCGCTAGGGTTCGCCGGAGTCGAGGGGCAGATCCAAAAACTCAGCGAGGTAGAGGCGTTGGCCACCGCGCGTATTGGCTCGGGCTTTGCCGAACTCGACCGTGTACTCGGCGGCGGCTTTGTACCCGGCTCGGTGGTGCTTATCGGTGGTGACCCGGGGGCAGGCAAGAGCACGTTGTTGCTGCAAGCCTGTACCAAGTTGGCGGCGAAACAAGGTGTGCTGTACGTCACCGGAGAAGAATCACTGCAGCAGCTGGCGTTGCGGGCGCAGCGATTGAGGTTGCCCATGGANGGTCTGAGTGTGGCGGCGGAAACCCGCGCTGAGGTCATTGCCAACCATATTGCGGCACAAAAGCCGCAAGTTGTGGTGTTGGACTCGGTGCAAGTGCTGCAAATGGAAGGATTGGATTCAACGCCCGGGTCGGTGACCCAAGTGCGCGAGACAGCGGCGTTTTTTACGCGGCTGGCAAAACAACAAGACGTGGTGATCATTTTGGTCGGGCACATTACCAAAGAAGGCGGTCTAGCCGGGCCGAAGGTGCTCGAACATATGATCGACTGCTTTATGATGCTCGACAGTCCTGCGGGCAGTCGCTATCGCACATTGCGTGGTCACAAAAATCGCTTCGGTGCGGTTAATGAACTCGGTGTCTTTGCCATGACCGATTTGGGCATGAAAGAGGTCGCAAACCCGTCCGCAATTTTTTTGCAGCGTGGCGACGTCGACTCACCGGGNAGCATCGCCACGGTCACCTGGGAGGGCACTCGACCGTTGCTGGTTGAACTGCAGGCGCTAGTCGACGAGGTTGCGGGTGGTCATCCAAAACGCGTCGCAGTAGGACTGGACCAGCAACGTTTAGCTATGCATCTTGCGGTACTGCATAGACATTGCGGCATAACTTTGGGTGATCAAGATGTATTTGCTAATGCTGTGGGTGGCGTGCGTATTAACGAAACCGGTGCAGATTTGGCGATATTGTTGGCCGTGCTCGGATCGTTCCGTGACCGCGTGTTGCCCCGCGACCTTATAGTATTTGGCGAGCTTGGCCTAACCGGCGAACTGCGGCCGGTGGCGAATGGTCAGGAGCGTTTGCGCGAGGCGTCAAAGCATGGGTTCAAGCATGCAATTGTGCCCTTTGCTAATCGCCCGAAAGAGCGCATCGGCAACATGACCATCCACGGCGTTAAGACTTTGGCCGCAGCGCTCGAGGTTGTGTCGAGCCTGTAAAGTTGCTCAGCGATGAATAGGTTTGTACTGCACCCGAGTCGGTGCAGCATCGCCTAAACGTTTTTTGCGATCAGCCTCGTAATCACTGTAGTTGCCCTCGAACCACTCGACATTGCTGTCGCCCTCGAATGCAATGATGTGAGTGGCGATTCGATCCAAGAACCAACGGTCGTGAGAAATGATCAGTGCGGTACCGGCAAAAGTAGCCAACGCCTCCTCAAGTGCTCGCAGTGTTTCTACGTCCAGGTCATTGGTTGGTTCGTCTAACAGCAGCACATTAGCGCCTTTACGCAGGAGTTTTGCTAGGTGCACGCGATTTCGCTCACCGCCGGACAGACTGCCAACCTGTTTTTGTTGATCGGCGCCTTTGAAGTTAAAACGACCCACATAGGCACGACTGGGGATTTCGTGTTTGCCAATACGCATGATGTCTTGATTGTTAGACACCTCTTCCCATACGGTCTTATCGGCGGCCAAATCGTCGCGGCTTTGGTCGACATAGGCCATGTCGACGGTGGGGCCTATGCCTATGCTACCCGAGTCCGGAGTTTCGGCACCGGTGAGCATCCTAAAAAACGTTGATTTGCCCGCACCGTTGCCGCCGATAATACCGACGATCGCACCGCGCGGAATAATGGCGTTGAAATTCTCAATGAGCATACGATCGTTGAAACCTTTACTCAGAGAGTTAATTTCAATGACCTTCTCGCCCAAACGCTCACCGGTAGGAATGAACAGTTCGGTGGTGTCGTTGCGCGCTTCGGTCTGCTCTGCAACCAATTCGTCAAACCGCGCTAGCCGCGATTTGCTCTTAGCTTGGCGCGCTTTTGGATTTGACCGAACCCATTCAAGCTCAGCTTTAATGGTTTTCTGTCTTGCCTCCTCTTGTGACGCTTCGCTGGCCAGACGTTGCTCCTTAGCTTCTAACCAGGTGGTGTAGTTGCCTTCGTAGGGAATGCCGCGGCCGCGATCCAGTTCCAATATCCAACCCGCGACATTGTCGAGAAAGTAACGGTCGTGGGTGACTGCCACGACGGTGCCAGGATACTCGTCAAGAAAGCGCTCAAGCCAAGACACACTCGCTGCGTCTAAGTGGTTGGTTGGTTCATCGAGCAACAGCATGTCGGGCTTGGATAACAACAGTGCGCATAGCGCTACGCGCCGACGTTCACCGCCAGACAAGGTTTTAACTGCAGTATCCCAAGGTGGTAAGCGCAGTGCGTCGGCAGCAATATCCAAGGTTCGGTCGATTTCCCAACCATCTACAGCGTCGATTTGCGTCGACAAATCACCCTGTCGCTCGATTAGCTCAGCCATAGTGTCGTCGTCCATAGGCTCTGCAAAGCGGTCGGAAATCTCGTTGTACTCCTTGAGGATCGCCATGGTCTCTGCCACCCCCATTGCAACGTTCGCACGCACATCCAAATCGTCATCCAGTGTCGGCTCCTGGGGCAAATAGCCGATGCGGATATCCTTTTGTGGCCTCGCCTCGCCCTCGATTTCAGTGTCCACGCCGGCCATGATGCGCAGCAAACTGGACTTGCCCGAACCATTCAGCCCGAGCACACCAATCTTCGCGCCGGGGAAGAACGACAGGTGAATGTTCTGCAATATAGTGCGCTGGCCGGGTACGGTTTTGGTAACACCCTGCATGGTATAGACGTACTGCGCCATGAAAGTCCTCGGAGTTGGCTGAAAAAAGAAGTCGCGAAGTATACGAAGATCTGTCGATTCAGTCCCTGCTAAATTTGTCCGGTCGACTTGGACGTGAGTGGGATTGCAGATGCCTCGGCAATACTTTCAGAGTCGCAGCGTTGAGCTTTGCGATACAATAGGCCGCTTGTTAAAAACCTAACTGGATAAAACGCGGATGTTTGTAGGTAACGAATCTATTGCGGGCTTTGACGACGAAATGGCAGCGGCCATAAAAGCGGAAACGCTGCGGCAAGAACAGCACATAGAATTGATTGCCTCGGAGAACTATGCAAGTCCCAGAGTGATGCAGGCTCAGGGTGGGGTGCTTACCAATAAATATGCTGAAGGGTATCCGCATAAGCGCTACTACGGCGGTTGTGAATATGTTGACCAAGTAGAAGTGTTGGCGATTGAGCGGGCAAAACAGTTGTTCGGCGCAGATTATGCCAACGTTCAGCCACACTCAGGTTCTCAGGCCAACGCTGCTGTCTACTTAGGATTACTTGAGGGCGGCGACACTGTGCTGGGTATGAGTCTGGCCGACGGTGGCCATTTGACCCACGGCGCGGGGGTGAATTTTTCTGGCAAGCTCTACAACGCCGTGCAATATGGCATCAACAACGATACTGGCGAGGTCGACTACGACGACGTCGCGCGGTTGGCGCAAGCGCATAAGCCNAAACTGATATTGGCTGGATTTTCCGCCTATTCCCGGGTCTTGGATTGGCAACGTTTTCGCGACATAGCTGATTCGGTAGGAGCCTATCTGTTAGTGGATATGGCGCACGTGGCTGGCTTGGTTGCTGCAGGTGAGTACCCGAACCCGGTGCCGTATGCGGATGTGGTGACGTCGACCACTCACAAGACGCTCGGCGGTCCGCGTGGTGGCATTATTCTCGCGCGCGCGAATCCTGAGGTGGAGAAGAAACTGAATTCAGCGTTGTTCCCTGGGAGTCAGGGTGGGCCGTTAATGCACGTAATTGCCGCTAAGGCCATCTGCTTTAAGGAAGCCATGCAAGCAGAGTTCAAGAGTTACCAAGCGCAAACTTTGGCGAATGCTCGCACCATTGCAGCGGGGCTAATCGAGCGGGGTTACTCCGTGGTGTCCGGTGGCACCGACAACCACTTGTTGTTGTTGGATTTAGTGGATAAAGACATAACCGGCAAAGCGGCGGACGCTGCTCTCGGACGAGCCAACATTACCGTGAACAAAAACGCTGTACCAAATGATCCACGATCACCCTTTGTTACCAGCGGTGTGCGCATAGGTTCGCCGGCGGTCACCAGACGTGGCTTTAAGGAAGCGGAATGCAAACTAATGACCGGCTGGATCTGTGACATTCTCGACGACATTGAGAACGAGGCGGTGATTGCCCGCGTGCAACAGCAAGTGTTGGCTCTGTGCGAAAAATTTCCTGTGTATCCACAAGCATAAGGAAAGCCCAGTGCACTGCCCGTTTTGCCACGCTGACGACACTAAGGTGATCGACTCGCGTTTGGTGGCCGATGGGGATGCAGTCCGTCGGCGTCGCGAGTGTCAAGTCTGTGGAGANCGCTTCACAACCTTTGAAACTGCTGAATTGGCGATGCCTCGGCTGATAAAAAGAGACGGTAGTCGGGAACCTTTCAATGAAGAAAAACTTCGCTACGGGCTGGCCAAGGCATTGGAGAAAAGACCGGTCAGCGAAGATCAAATAGAAACGGCGTTGACNCANATCAAGCATCGGTTACGTTCCACCGGAGAGCGCGAGTTGCCGGCGATGCAGGTGGGCGAGGAAGTAATGCTCGAACTTCGCGGCTTGGATCCGGTGGCTTACGTACGGTTNGCCTCGGTGTACAGNGATTTCCAAGACGTCAGCGAATTTGCCGACGAAATTCAAAAGCTCAATCGTACTGACGCGGGTTGAACCATGAGCGCAGCAGATCGAGTGTTTTTACAAGCGTGTGTTGAACTTGCGGAACAGGGCCGTGCCACCTGCTCGCCTAATCCTCCTGTGGGCTGCATTATTTGGCGGGACGGTAAGGTGCTTGGGCGTGGCTTCCACAAACGTGCTGGCGATGGCCACGCCGAAGTTAATGCGTTGCGGCAGGCCGGTGCAGATGTTCGTGGTGCTAGCGTGTATGTCTCGTTAGAGCCATGTTCCTTTGTTGGCCGCACACCTGCGTGCGCACAAACCCTCATTGACGCGGGTGTTGCCAGAGTTGTGGTAGCGGCGGTAGATCCTAATCCGCAAGTTTCTGGGCGCGGCATTACTATGCTGCAGCAGGCGGGCATAGTGGTGGATGTGATCGAATTGCAAAGTGCTGAACGCTGTATCCAGGGCTTTGCCAGTCGCATAACTCGCAGCCGACCATTCGTTCGACTAAAAACTGCGGCCAGTTTAGATGGTGCTGTCGCTTTGAGTAACGGCGCTAGTCAATGGATCACCGCAGCGGGTGCNAGGGCAGATGTGCAATATTGGCGAGCGCGTAGTGATGCCATTATTACGGGTGTGGGAACGGTGATTGGTGACGATTGCAAATTAACCGTTCGTGATCCGTTATACAGTGAGGCTGATCCACCACTACGGGTTGTATTAGACAGTCGTGGTCGTACTCCAAAAAANGCCAAAGTGCTGGACGACCAAGCGCCGACTTTATTGGTGCACCAGGCGGGTAACCCTGGTGTTGAACTCCCGGCGGCTACGTCGGTACAACAAGCATACNTGCCCACCGGCCCCAAAGACTTAACGGCTGTACTCGCGAACCTCGCTGAGNGCGGCTGTAACGAAGTGTTAGTTGAAGCTGGTCCTGGCGTTATTGGGAGCTTTGTGCGGGCAGGTCTTTGGGATGAATGGATCGCCTATATCGCTCCGCAGTTGCTCGGTGCAGATAGCCAATCGGTGACAGATCTTGCCCTCAATCAGTTGTCCGAGGCGCCGCGCGCATGGCTGGTGGAAACTACACAGATCGGCGACGATTTACGCCTAACCCTGCGACCGCGAGAGGATTAATGACTTCACCCAAGCCGAATATTTGGGCGCGGCGCAAGGCGCGTCGGGCGCTGGTCCAAGCTGCTTATCAGTGGCAGTTCGACAGCAGTGATTTAAGCCAATTGCACACAGAGTTTGGAGAGCGTGCGCTGGACAAAGCAGACGAAGAATTCTTTGTGGATATTCTGACGCGCATGATTAGTAACGNAGCGGCCTTAGACGCTCTGTTAGAGCCTTTGCTTGATCGACCGATAGCGCAATTGGACCTGGTCGAGCGTGGCGTTCTGCGCCTGGCGGCGGTGGAGTTATCTGAGCGCGTTGATGTGCCGTACCGGGTTGTTATCGACGAATACGTTGAGCTCACCAAGGTATTTGGGTCAGCAGACGCGCACAAGTTTGTTAATGGTGTGCTCGACCGGTTGGCTGCTGAGCGGCGGCAGTTGGAGGTGAGTGCTCATCAGGAGCAGCGGCGTGAATGAATTTGCGCTGATTGACACCATATCCGACGTGTTAGGTGATGCGGCTATAGCGCCATGGATATCGGTGGGCATTGGTGATGATGCCGCAGTGATGCGACCCCGGGCCGGCTTTGAGCAAGTGGCGTCCATCGATACGCTAGTAGCCGACGTACACTTCCCCAAACACGCTCCCGCTAACCTCGTCGGTTACCGCGCTTTGATGGTGAGCCTATCCGATCTAGCCGCCATGGCGGCGGTGCCTCGTTATGCCTTAATTGCGCTCACTCTGCCTGACAGCAGCGACGTATTCGGCGAGCACTGGTTAAGGCAGCTAGCCGCTGGTATGGCAGCCGCTGGACGTGCAACCAATACAGCGTTATGCGGCGGTAATTTGAGCCGTGGTCCATTGTCTATTAGTGTCAGCGTGCATGGTGAGGTAGAGACAGGTCAGGCGACGCTCAGAAGTACCGCCGCCGCGGGTGAGCGTTTATACGTGACCGGTGCGTTGGGCAGCGCTGCGGCATGCCTACGACGGCAACAGCTCTTGCCGGCGCAGGAGGATGCCCTTAACGATTTACAGCGCGCCTACTATCAGCCAGCTGCACGGTTTGATTGCAGACCCGAAATTCTTGCTGCCACCAGTGCCATCGATATTTCAGACGGCTTGGTACAAGACCTGTCGCATGTGCTCAAGGCCAGTGGTTGCGGCGCAGATCTCTATGCGCGGAGTATTCCGTTAGGGGTTGGTGCTGAGCTAACGGACGCTTTGTACGGCGGTGACGACTATCAAATCTTGTTTACAAGTGGGCGAGCCGCCAACGCCGGGTTGTGCATTGGTGAACTCAGTTCTGTAACGGGCATACGTCTGGACGGCAAGGAGATACAGCTCAATGGCTACCAACACTTCGCGACTTAGCCCACGTCAACTCGCTCACCCCGAAGTGCTTTGGCTGACATTTTTTGGCGTTGGATTTCTGCGACCGGCACCAGGAACATGGGGTTCTGTTGCCGCACTTGGCGTTTGGTGGTGGGGGCTAAGTCACTTGTCGATGCTTATGCAAGCAGTGCTGGTCATGGTCTACAGTGTATTTAGTTGGTGGGTGTGTGCGCGCTACTTGCAACGTTCAGGCCTGCACGACGAACCGCAGATTGTCGCCGACGAGGTGGCGGGTCTATGGCTCGCGTTATTGTTTGTGCCGGTAGCTTGGTGGTCTGCGTTACTGACTTTCGGTTTATTTCGAACATTCGATATTGTGAAACCGAGCCTTATTGGCTGGGTAGATCGAAACACTAAGGGAGGCCTTGGCGTCATGGCAGACGACCTGCTTGCGGGTTTGGCTGCTGGGGCTTTGGTCGCCATAGTGGCGCTATCAGTCTAGCTTTTGCTTACTGCATGTTGACTAGTAGTTGCGGTGCACTGCCCGAGTGGTTAGTTCGATCAATGCAGGAGTAGCCAGTTGGCCGTCACGCAAGCGCGTAGTGGCCTCATTTAGTAAGCGTTCGGCTTCTGCCTTTGACGCCTCTAACCCCATTAACTTAGGGAAAGTGTTTTTGTCTTGAAGCTCATCGGAACCTGCGGGTTTGCCCAGAACCTCTGTCGACTGGGTAACATCTAAAACGTCATCCATAATTTGAAACGCTAAACCGATGAAATCACCCACATCGGTTAGCGCTTGGTAACGAGCGGGGTCTGGTGCTGCGGTGGCGCTGAACGCGCCGATTTGTAGCGATGCCCTAATCAACGCGCCGGTTTTAGCCGCGTGCAGATCTTTAAGTTCCGTCAAAGTGAGTTCACGGCCTTCGGCTTCAATATCTAAGCATTGGCCGCCCGACATACCGGCCCAACCGGCCGCGTCGGACAACAGCTCGATGATGCGCAGTTTGCTAATGTCAGCCAAACGATCGCTGTCGACAATAGCTTGAAACGCCAATGAATGCAGACTGTCACCGGCAAGGATAGCGTTGGCCTCACCGAAGGCAATGTGCGTAGAAGGCTGACCGTGGCGAACGTCATCGTCGTCCATAGCGGGTAGATCGTCGTGGATCAGTGAATACGAGTGAATAAACTCTAGCGCACAAGCACCGACCAACGCCGGCTCTAGATCGCCCCCAAACGCTTCACAACTGGCGCAGGCGAACATAGGGCGCATGCGTTTACCGCCCCCAAGTACGGCGTGGCGCATAGCATCGAGCATCGGTTGAGCGATGGCGGATCGAGCGGGCAACAGTTCTGCCAACTTTGCCTCTACGCGTGAACGCAGGGAATCTAACTCAAGCATCGTCGATGTTCGTGACATCGAAGGCTTCCAGCTCACCATCGCTGTTCAGCTGTTGCACTTTTAGCTCTGCTTGTTGCAGTTCTTGTTGGCAAAGGCGGGTTAGCACGACGCCACGCTCAAACGCTTGTAATGATTGCTCCAACGTCAGGTCGCCTGCTTCCATTTTTTCAACCAGGCGCTCAAGCTCGAGCATCGCGGCTTCAAACGTGAGTTTTTCGTCAGATTCAGTATTTTTTGTCATGGCTCTATGGGATTAGCGAAAACATCACATATTACCTAGGGATGCGTTGGATAGGCTAACGATCAACGGATTTATCGTACAGTCGCTTAATTGGCACTCGGCGCAAAGCGCTGCTGCATCAGATCTAGCTTCTGCTGCCTCGGACCCAGGACTGCCTCAAGCGGCTGGCCAATTTGTAGCGTGGCGTGCTCACTGGGTTCGTATTGTGGCCAAGTCGGCAGGTCCGCTCGGTTTGGGTTGCCGGATTTGGCAAATTGGGTCCAATAGCCGCTCATAGCCCGAGCTATTGCGCGATCATCGTCAGTCCAGTCAACGGCAAAGCGATCCAAATTGTTAAACACATAAACCAAGTCACCGGAATGATAAGCGCCGGCGCTGCGCGGTCCGTCGGGCAGCTGCAGCTTTGGCTCGTCGGCCAGATAGATTTGAAACGCCGGCGGCACGTGCTCCATGAAATAAAGGAATGCTGGCAGGTCTTGGCGGCGCATGTGTGACGCCCAATCACGCATGCCATAGGCCATAAACAAGTCCGTGCTGATTTCTCGTTGCGCAAACCCAGGGGAAACCGCCAACTCCTCGGCGTATACGGCGGCGACTTGAGTACTCAAGTCACCAAAGGTCTTGTCGAGGTAGGTATCGAAATCCGCCTTGTTGAGAGCATCGTTGAGCGGGAATAACAGATGCCCTTCGTTTGCGGTAGAACCGAGTAGCACTGGCACTTTAGCTTGGCGCCCGGCAAGGAAAGTTTCTGCTGGCGGCTCTGGAAGCACCCAGCCGTCAACGACGATTCGCGATTGCGCGGCCCAACCGCTGCTGTCGACCGCATTGAGCAGAGTCTGATTGTCGATTTCGCGCAGCTCAGCAGCGCTTGGTGTGGCTGTGGGGTTTCCGGCTAAAGCGTTGTTAACGAGCGCCGCGCCGCGCTGTTGCCCGTTAGCGTCTCTGCCGGTTGGGTACAAGCAGGCGGCAGATTGACCGATGGCCTTATGGAATAAACCCTCGCTAAGAGGTGAAGCCATGAGCGCGCAGACACTGCTGGACCCAGCGGATTGGCCGAAAATAGTCACATTATCAGCGTCTCCGCCGAACGCGCTAACGTTGTCGCGAAGCCAATTCAGCGCAGCGATTTTGTCCAACAAACCATAATTGCCAGAGCTACCGTGACTGGACTCGGCGCTCAAGGACGGATGTGCAAGAAAGCCCCAGGGGCCGAGCCGGTAGTTGACAGTGACCAGTACAACGCCTTGCTCCGCCAGGCGGGTACCGTCGAATAGGTCAACGTGAGCGTAGCCGCCGGTATGTGCACCACCGTGAAACCAAACCATCACCGGAAGTGGGCGGTCCTGACCGGTGGGCGCCCAAATGTTTAGGTACAAACAGTCCTCGCTGCGCGGAAATTCGCCGCGACTCCAAACGAAAGCATTACGGCTGTACTGTTGCCAGCACGCTGCTGAGAAAGTTGTGGCTGCTCGCACGCCGTCCCAGTTTTGTGGTGCTTGTGGTGGCTTGAAGCGCAGCTCTCCCACAGGCGGGCGCGCGAACGGCACACCCTTGAATACCCTAACAAGCTGCCGTTCGTCGGCCCAACCGCCCTCTAGTTGCCCGAACAGAGTTGTGACTTTAAGCGGACTGATCATGGTGTTGCTCCCACCGCCATTAGTAACCGGTTCCGTGCACGCACCCAGCAACAGCAGGGCAAAGACTATCGATAATCTCATGCGCTGCTAGGCGCCCACTCGTGCCGCGGCTTGTTCCCGCAGCTCGCGCTTGAGAATTTTTCCGGAGGCTGTCCGCGGAAGGGGCTGTTGTTGCTGCCAGACGTACGTCGGAATTTTGAATTTGGCCAACCGTTCACTTAAAAAAGAGGTTAGCTCGTGGTCGCTTAATTGGCGGTCCGTATACAAAGTAGCGCCGACTTCTTCGCCCAAGCGCTCATCCGGCACCGCATATACCGACGCCTCGTGCACAGCAGGGTGCTCCAACAGTGCTGCTTCAACCTCACCGCAGCCTATGTTCTCGCCACCCCTGATAACTAGGTCCTTAATACGATCAACAATAAACAAAAAGCCTTCTTCATCTACATAGGCCACATCACCTGTACGCATCCAGTCGCCGTCGACAAAGGTCTCAGCGTTGGCATCGGGTCGGTTCCAATAGCCACGAAAGACACTGGTACCGCGTACCAGCAGCTCACCCGGGCTGTGGGTTGGACACTCGTTGCCATGGTCATCGATGATCTTTAGCTCTAGCACAGCGCTGCACCGGCCTGAACTGGCGGGTCGTTGCAAGTAATCCTCGCCGCCGATACCGGTACCGATAGCGTTAGTTTCGGTCATGCCCCAGCCAGTACCTGGCATAGCTTTAGCAAACGATTTCTCTATGTTGCGTACCTGGTCGGGTGCTCGGGGTGCACCACCGCCGCCAACGCTTAGCAGCGAAGATAAGTCCCGCTCGCTGCGGTTAGCCTCGATGACCAAATCGCCGGTCATGGCCGCTGGAGCAATAAAACCGGTAATACGTTCTTGCTCAATCAATTTGGCAGCCTCGGCGGGGTCCCATTTGTACATCGACACCAGCTTACGTTGATGTCGATAACTGGCGAGATACACTGCCAATGAACCCGTGGCGTGGAACAGCGGTACCGCCAATAACGTTGCCGGCGGATGTATTGGCGCAGGCGGCGCCTCGTTCAACAGTTCTACGGCGCTGGCCTGATCAAGTTCCCAACTCATCAAGGCGCTGATGATATTGACATGGCAAGACGCAACGCCTTTGGGATTGCCGGTAGAGCCTGAGGTATACATGAGCGTCGCATCATCCTCGGCATCAGGCTGTTGGTCGGGCATTTCTGTTACAGCGGCGTATTCTCGGACCAAGTTCGCTAGATCTGGGTAGTCTGTGGCTTGTGATCGTACGGCAATAACTTGAATATCCAGCGGCTGCTCGATAGCCGCATAGCGATCGAGCCGCTCTTGATCTGCAATCAACACTTTGGCGCCGCAATCTGTCAGTCCAAAGGCCATTTCATCAGGTCGCCACAACGCGTTCATCGCGACAGCAATACCGCCAATGGCGGTGACGGCCATGAAACTTAAAATCCACTCGGGATAATTGCGCATGGATATGGCGACGCGATCGCCGCGCTCGATGCCATAGTGATTAACCAACACCATCGCCACGCGAGCAGCGGCGGCGTAGGTTTCGGCAAAGCTCATGCGCTCATCGTTGTAGACAATAAATGGTGCGTCACTGCGTGCGTCAGCAAACAAGTCGTGCAGGGTTGCCGGCGCGTTTTTGAAGCGCAAACATTCGCGACCGAACACCTGCCCTGGAATTAACTCGAATGGTTGCCCGGTCGCTGTTAGTTGCGCAATTACGCTAGCGCGAGTCTTTTCGGCCATGTTTTCCCCTCTTAGTCCCCAAGATCAAAATATTAACCTATGCCCAAGCTACTGCGTATACAAAACAGCATTACTGAGCGACATCGATCACAAGATTTTCATGCACATCACACTACGCTGAAGAGAACATTGTTCTTACGGTTGCGGCCAGTAAGAAAGGCAAATTCTTTGAAATCCTTGATAAATTGTTGTTGTGCGTCGAGTGTTACTTAAAGTAGCATTCGGCCTTCCAGGCCGTGTGTAGCGGCTTTAGGAAGCAACCGTAGCCGTGGCTTCTAACTGGCAAAAACTATGAATTTTAAGAAAATTTTACCAGTCACCATTCTTTGCCTAGCAACTGTCGCCGCTTGGGCATTAATTAACGCGCGTCCCGATGTTGCGCGGGCCTCGGTGCCACCGCCGGCACTACTGGTTGATGTAGCAACTGCGCGCAGCGCACCGGTAACCTTTAGCGTTCGATCGCAAGGCTCGGTCGCACCAAGAACGCAAACGACATTGGTGGCTGAAGCGGCGGGTCAGATCGTTGCGGTAGCTCCAGCTTTTGTGAGCGGCGGCTTTTTTAGAAAAGACGATGTGCTTGTGCGCATAGACCCGCGCAACTACGAGAGCGCTGTAAAGCGAGCACGTGCTGCGGTTGCCCGAGCAGAAACACAGCTGGCAACGGAAACGGCAACAGCGAGCTACGCAAAAGAGGACTATGCGCGACTGCAGCGTCTCAATCCAAACACTGCACCACCATCGGCGTTGGCCTTGCGCAAACCCCAGTTGTCCGCGGCCATGGCCGAGTTGCAATCTGCGCAGGCTGATTTGGAGAAAGCCGAGGGAGATCTTGATCGCACAGTGATCCGCGCGCCCTATGATGGTCTGGTGCGGCAAAAAATTGCGGATATAGGTCAATTCGTTAATGTTGGTTCGCAATTGGCCACGACGTTTGCCATCGACATCGCTGAGATCAGACTGCCGATAACTCAGAACGACCTGCAATATCTCGATGTAGCAAGCCTCAGTGCTGGCTCACCGCTAATGGCTGACCTGAGCGCTGAAATGGGTGGCGAGATCATCACTTGGCCCGCGCTGATCACACGGTCCGAAGGCGTATTTGATGCCGACACCAGAGTTCTGTACCTCGTGGCGCAAGTGCTCGACCCTTACGGACTGCAATCCTCAGCGACCCAGGTACCGCTGATGATGGGTACCTTTGTGGCTGCCGAGATAGCAGGGCGTTCGGGTGGTGACTTATTCGTGATACCAAGACAGTCGGTCTACCGCGGCGAAACCGTTTGGTTGGTTGATGAAGACTCGACAATCAGGCCTGCGCAAGTGGATGTGGTTAGAGCCGATGAAGACTTCTTTTATATTTCAGCAGGTATTTCCGAGGGCGACCGGTATTGCGCCACCGCGGTAGAGCAGCCATTGCCTGGAATGAAAGTCAGAGTAAGCAGCTAAGCAGATTATGGACGTGCCAGAGGTTGCTAATGATTCGCAGGATGACTCTCACAATCGGGGTCTAATTGCATGGTTCGCGCGTAACCACGTTGCGGCGAACCTATTGCTCGTTTTTATTTGCGTGTTGGGTTTTTACGCCATCTCGGTGCTCAAGAAAGAGACTTTTCCAACCTTCACTTTGGACATGATCGAAATTGGTGTGTCCTACCCAGGTGCCGGCCCCGAAGAGGTTGAAAAAGGCATTCTGATCAAAATAGAGGAAGCGCTCACCTCTATCCAGGGCATAGATGAGTTAAGAGCCGTTGCGCAGGAAGGCTCCGGCCGGGTCTATGCGTCGGTTGATCAAGCCTATGAACTTGCTGAAGTAACCGATCAGGTCAAGCTGGCAGTGGACCGTATCGTTACCTTCCCGGTAGACGCCGAACGGCCGTACATCACCCAGCGCGAACAAAAAGTTCAGGCGCTGATGGTCGCAGTCAGCGGCAGCATTGACGAATTCACCATGGCAAATCTAGTGACGCAAATCCGCGAGGAGATTGTCGCTCTTCCCGAGGTCACATTTGCAGAAATTCAGGGTCGCAAAGACTTTGAAATCTCGGTAGATATTTCCGAACAGCGATTACGTGAGTACGGTCTTAGTCTTAGCCAGGTTGCGGGTGTGATTGGCCGTTGGTCGATTGATTTACCAGGGGGCTCCATACGCACTGACGGCGGCAATATTCGTCTGCGTGCCAACGGTCAGGCGTACACCGGCGAAGAATTCGCAAACATCGTTCTGCTGACTAATCCTGATGGCTCGAAATTGCGCGTAAGGGATGTGGCAGAAATTACGGATGGCTTTGTTGAACGGCCCGGTTACGCCTACTTTAACGGCGAACCGGCGATGATGATCGAGGTCCAATCTACTGCCAATGAAAGCGAGTTAAAAATAAGCGACGCGGTGAAAAGCTACATAGTTGCGCGGGAGAAGACACTTCCCGACAGCGTCGCGCTGGATGTCTGGGGCGATTCCACCCGCTTTTTGGATAGCCAGTTAAGCATGTTGCTGAAAAACATGGCGATGGGGTTCGCCCTGGTGTTTGTGGTGTTGGCAGTATTCCTGAGACTAAGACTCGCTGTATGGGTTGTAGTGGGTTTGCCGGTCGCCTTTCTCGGTGCT
>NHET02000020.1 GCA_002170355.2 Gammaproteobacteria bacterium TMED92 | reverse complement strand
GCATCCAAAATCGCTACCAGACTGACTTCGGGCATGTCCAACCCCTCGCGCAACAGGTTAATGCCCACGAGCACGTCAAACTGCCCAAGACGCAGATCGCGAATAATTTCCATGCGCTCGACCGTATCAATGTCCGAATGCAGATAGCGAACACGAATACCATGCTCGTCTAGATAGTCTGTCAAATCTTCGGCCATGCGTTTGGTTAGTGTAGTGACCAATACCCGCTCTTGTTGCGCGATCACTTCGCGAATCTCGCCAAGCAAGTCATCCACTTGAGTGGACGCTGGCCGTATCTCTATTTGCGGATCAACTAGGCCGGTTGGCCTCACCACCTGCTCGATGACCACAGCACCCTGTTGCTTTTCGTAAGGACCGGGTGTTGCAGAAACAAATATCATCTGTGGCGCTAGCGCTTCCCATTCATCAAAGCGCAGCGGCCGGTTGTCCAGAGCCGAGGGCAACCGGAAGCCATAATTGACCAGGGTCTCTTTGCGCGCGCGATCACCTTTGTACATGCCGCCAATTTGCGGCACCGTTACATGAGATTCGTCGATCACCAGCAGCGCATTACTGGGCAGATAGTCAAATAATGTCGGCGGCGCCTCGCCCGGACCACGACCAGACAAATAACGCGAGTAGTTCTCNATCCCCGAGCAAAAACCAAGTTCCTGGATCATTTCCAGGTCGAAGCGTGTGCGTTGTTCCAAGCGCTGGGCCTCTACCAGCTTGTTGTTGTCGGTCAGATATTTCAGACGCTCTTGCAACTCTTCTTTAATTTCGTCGATGACCGACATCATGCGCTGACGAGGGGTTACNTAATGTGTTTTTGGGAAAATCGTATATCGAGGCAGCTTGTTGAGGATCTCACCGGTCAGCGGGTCGAAAGTAGAGATCTCCTCTATCTCATCATCAAACAACGATATGCGTACCGCGTCGCGTTCCGACTCCGCCGGGAACACATCGATTATGTCGCCCCGAACCCGATAGGTACCGCGCTGAAATGCCATATCGTTGCGGGTGTATTGCNACTCNGTGAGTCGCGCCAGGATCGCGCGNTGATCAAGCCGGTCGCCGCGATCCAAGTGCAATACCATCTGAAAATACGACTCCGGATCACCTAAGCCGTAAATCGCTGAGACCGATGCCACGATAATGGAGTCTTGCCGCTGCAACAGCGCCTTGGTCGCCGACAGTCGCATTTGTTCNATGTGGTCGTTGATCGAGGAATCTTTTTCTATGTACGTNTCTGACGCGGGCACATAGGCTTCCGGTTGATAGTAGTCGTAGTACGACACAAAGTATTCAACCGAGTTGTGCGGAAAAAACTCGCGNAACTCNCCGTATAACTGCGCCGCCAACGTTTTGTTGGGGGCAAGAATGAGGGTTGGCCGCTGTACTTCGGAAATGACGTTGGCAATGGCAAACGTTTTACCAGAGCCNGTTACGCCCAATAGCGTCTGGTGGGCTAACCCATCCTNAAGCCCTTGCACCATAGCCTGAATGGCAGCGGGTTGATCTCCGGCTGGCTGATAGTTGCTGACCACCTCAATGGCGGGACGATCTTCTTTAGAGCGCGACACAGTGTAGTTACCAATTTCGGGAGTGGTACGCTAACACCGGCGACGCCAACAGGCCAAATACCAGNCGGTGCGAGCGNTTCTTGGCGTNTTCAGCACNTGTTCTGCGCCTGCAGGACGCACATTTCGANCCTACTCTGCAGGNTCAGCTTCCGCCTCGTCGCTATCCTCTGCCGATGTTTCTTCTGNGCTAGCTTCCTCTGCAGNTGCCGCACNTTCTTGCTCATCNGCTGCGTCAGCCTCATCCGGCTCCGGTTGCTTCACTTGAGGCGCTTTAACCAACTCATGCTTGAGCAAGATTGCAACTTTTTCATCGCCATTGATGGGCGCGTTGTTTGGCCCCTGAACTGCGTAACGGGAATCTCNGCGTTGATAAATTGTGTAGTCATCTGTGCGCGTGACAAGTTTCATGAACATCTCCTGGGCTGTGCACAATTAGCAAGNCGCGCAGATTACTCCTTTAACGCCCAGTATCAAGTTTANCCCCGCGACGCCGGGGATATTTCTAATTTCGTCCCAGCTTCAGTCCGCAACTACTGTCGACTNACACACTGTCACAACGCCGCTACTGCTCTCTGCCTGNCCCAGCGCCTCGACTCTGTTGCGCGTGTTACGCCATCCNTACATGGCTAAGACATACNTTTGCCCTTTGTGTCTATCGATAGAACTCTTGGTTACAAATCGCGCCCCCGCACAGCAACGGAAATCGGCTACACTTCGCGCCGTTTTTTTAGGCGACCAAGTCACTATTCGGGCCGTGTTCGCCGTCTCTCACCGACCAACAAGGATTTGTCTTGGCTGCCCTCGTTACCGAACACGTTACCGACATCACTCACTGGAACGATCGCCTATTTTCGTTTCGTACCACCCGCAGCGACGCTTTCCGCTTTCGCAACGGTCACTTTGTTATGCTCGGTGTTACCGTAGACGATAAGCCATTGCTCCGGGCATATTCGATTGCCAGCGCCAACCATGACGAGCACTTGGAGTTTCTTTCTATAAAAGTCCAGAACGGTCCGCTAACTTCTCGACTACAGCATCTACAAATCGGCGATTCGGTGTTAGTTAGCAAAAAACCCGTTGGCACCTTGGTTACCGATGATCTAAATCCAGGTAAGCGCCTAGTATTGCTGTCCACTGGCACGGGTCTGGCGCCGTTCCTGAGCATTACCCGGGATCCTGAGGTTTACGATCGGTTTGACGAAATCGTCTTAGTGCATGGTGTACGGCAGAAAAACGATCTCGCCTACTTCGACTACTTTACCAACGAGTTACCCAACGACGAGTACCTTGGCGGGTTGGTCGCGGCCAAACTGACTTACCTGCCCACCGTTACCCGCGAACCTTTTCAACGCCAAGGACGCATCACCGAACTCATGGCCAATGGCGATCTGGCCCTAAATCCGGCCATCGATCGGGTCATGTTATGCGGCAGCCAAAGTATGTTGAGCGACGTTGCGAACGCTTTGGATGAACTGGGTTTCAAAGCATCACCGAACCAAGGCACTCCGGGTGACTACGTCATTGAGCGAGCCTTTGTTGAGCAATAAATCCGCCGCAGCGCATTCGGCTCTGCTCTTCCAACGACCGTAAGTGTGACGAAAGCTCCCAACGTTTAGATATTTGTTACCACGCGTAACAAATGCTTGCGCAGCTGCCGCGTTTCTAGCAACATCCGCCACCGTGGTCAGACCAATTTGGACTGACCAATTTGTGGACTTCAGCCAATGACCGCCAAACACGACCAAATTGCCAACACCCTTATTGCCGATATCTTGGATGACGGCTATCGCGCAGGCGAGCGTTTGCCTTCAGAGCGCGATCTTGCTGCGCGCTTTCAGGCCAATCGCGGCGCTGTACGCGAGGCGATGAAAACACTGCAGCAACTGGGACTTGCAGATATTCAACCCGGTGGCGCGCGAGTCCAACAGCGGGAGCAAGCCAGTCTCGATATCATCGGCCATATTCTGGGCCGCGGCGATTTACCGGACCGCAACGTGGTGGATCAAGTTCTCGTGGTCATCAACAATCTTTTGGCCCTCGCAGCAGAGCAGGCCATCACGGTCGCCAGCGACGAACAGATAGAAGAGATCCGCCAAGCAACGCGCCCGCTGTACCAGCAGCAGCTCGGACACGTCGAACACGCGCTTGCGCGCTTTAGTCTGCTGCGCGCCGTTATGGTGGCGAGCAAGAATCTACCTTTGCAGTTAATTGCGAAATCGTTATTCGAACAATTCGCGCCGAATATGGAATCGCTCGCGGTATTCGTCGAAACCGACCATACCGGTTACGCAGACTACGCGCGCAAATTAGATGGCGCCTTGCAAGGACGCAACGCAGCCGCTGTGCGAAGAACCTTCGAGGCCTTCGCAAAACTGAATCGAGAGAGCCTGATCAAAGCGTATAACGCCGCGCAACATGCTCTGGATAACGCCGCAAACACCCAAGCTAAAGAGGCTGTAAATCGATGATGCGCACCCTGCTTATTCCGCTAAGCATTCTTGCAATCTTTATCTTTGGTGCCGCCACGCTAATGGCTACGGCGCCAAGTTTAACGCCGGAATCCGTAACCCCAACTCCGCTCACCGTTCGGGTTATTGACGCGCAGCCAAGCCGCGTCAACCTTACCGTGACCTCTCAGGGGACCGTTACTCCGCTGATCGAAAGCCAATTGATCCCCGAGGTGTCTGGCAAAATTGAATGGATGTCTGACAGCCTGGTTGTTGGTGGATTTTTCAACCAAGGTGACGAACTCATCCGTGTCGAATCATTGGACTACGAGACTGCACTGAGCCGCGCTGAAGCAGCGCTGCTGCGCGCCGAGGCCGAACTGGAGCATTCCAAATTTGAGCTCGCACGCATGCGTAGTCTCGAGGAGCGCAATCTGGCTTCACGCTCTAACTTGGAAAACGCGCTGCGGATCTATCGGGTAAATACCGCAGTCCAATTAGATGCTCAGGCGAACGTGAAGCAAGCACAAGAAAATCTCAATCGTACGACCTTGCACGCACCATTTACCGGGCTCGTGCGCGCTAAAGCGGTAGACATTGGCCAGTTTGTTTCGCGAGGCCAAGCCGTAGCGACCATTTATGCCAACGAAATACTTGAGGTGCGCTTACCGATCGCTGATCGTCAAATGGCGTTCTTGAATATCCCACCAACTCTGCGGGGTGAGTTGCCCATTGAATTTCAACCCGTGGTGAGTTTGGCAGCCACCTACGCCGGTCAACAACTGCAGTGGAACGCCACGATAGTTCGCAGCGAAGCAGAGATAGATCAGGCCAGCCGCATGGTGCAATTGGTCGCACGCATCGACAATGCCAGCGCCCAAGTACCGATCAGTGTCGGACAATTCGTCAAAGCGCAGATCAGCGGCAGGAATGCTGAGGATGTCGTTGTGCTACCAAGATCTGCAGTTCGCAAAAACAACAACGTACTGGTGGTCGATGCCGACAATAGATTGCGATTTCGCCCAATTGAAACTCTACGTTTGTATCAAGACACCGTTTTAGTCAGCGGCGGATTGGCGGCTGGGGAACGGGTGTGCATCTCACCGGTACAAACCGCGATAGAGGGCATGTTAGTGGAGCCAACCACAGTGCCGTATAACACAATCGAGATCACTGGAGCCGATTGATGCATACCGCGATACGCTGGTTCGCCAACAACTCTGTCGCCGCCAACCTGCTGATGATCGTGTTGGTGCTGGGCGGTATTTACGGTGCGCTGGCGACTAATCAAGAGGAATTTCCAAACTTCGAGATCAAAGTGATCAACGTCTTCGTACCCTACCTAGGCGCCGCACCCATAGAGGCTGAGCGAGCCGTTTGTGTGCGTATCGAGGAAGCAATTGAAGGCGTTGAGGGCATTGAAAAGGTATATGGAACTGCAACCGAGGGCGGCTGCTCTGTCGCATCGCAGCTCTTTACCGATGCCGATGAGATCACTGCAACCAACGAAATAAAGAGCCGCATAGATTCAATCAACAACCTGCCCATAGAAACCGAGAAACCTAACGTATCGAAGGTGGCATTCACCCGCCGGGTCGTTCAAATCGCAATTTTTGGCGACGCAACAGAGCGCGAGCTAAAAGAGCTAGGGCGCAGCCTTCGAGACAGAATAGCCTTGGTAGAGGGTATCTCCCAAGTCGCAGTCGAATACACTCGGCCGTATGAGATCTCTGTCGAGGTCTCCGAGGAAACTCTGCGCCGCTATCAACTCAATCTGCAGCAAGTCGCCCAAGCGATCCGCACCGGAGCTTTGGACATGCCGGGTGGTACGTTAAAAACCGAGAATGGCGAAATCTTGATTCGCACCACGGGCCAAGCCTACGACAGCAACGATTTCTCTAACATTGTCGTTTTGACGCGCATCGACGGTACACGAATCACTCTTGGCGAAATCGCGGACGTTAAAGATTCTTTTGAGGAAGGCGATCTGATTGCGGCATTTAACGGTGCGCCAGCAGTTATGGTTAATGTGTCTCAGGTTGGCAGCGAGGATCTCATTGAGATTGCAGCGGATACCAGGCAGGTTGTTGCGGAGTTCAATCGCACTTTACCCGAGGGCATAGAAACCAACATCTGGATTGATACCTCTATGGAACTCGAGGAACGCATGTCGGTGTTGCTGAAAAACGCGGCGGGCGGGCTGCTGTTGGNACTGGNGATTCTTNCGTTGTTCCTGCAGTTCCGTCTGGCAATGTGGGTAGCTATTGGCATCCCTGTTGCGTTGCTGGGTACTTTGGCAATAGTGCCNTTTGCGGGCCTAACGATTTCCACCATGACGGTGCTTGCGTTTATTTTGGTGTTNGGAATNGTNGTGGACGACGCCATCGTGGTTGGCGAGCGCGTGTACGCCCATGAGCAATTGGGCAAAGATGCTATGGAAGCCGCAGTAGATGGCACTTGGGAAGTGTCAGTACCGGTTATCTTCGGCGTCTTAACAACAATCGCGGCTTTTCTACCATTGATTATGGTCGACGGGCAGATGGCTAGTTTCTTTGCTCCGCTGGGTTGGGTAGTAATCTTTGCGTTGATCTGCAGTATTNTTGAATCACAACTGATTTTGCCTTCCCACCTTGCTCACCGGAGCCGCAAGGTCGCTGTCACTGGGTTTGNCGGTCAATGGAATAAATTCCAGNGTCGCCTGTCTAAGGGGNTGCAAGATCTGGCCACCGAGGTGTACCAGCCCTTTTTACACCGTGCGATNACCTGGCGCTACGCCACCGCAACCACCTGTCTTGGCTTACTCATTCTCGCCTTCGCGCTCATTGCTAGCGGTCGTGTGAACTTTGGATTTTTTCCAGCAATAGAAGGCAACCGCATCTACGCAAGCTTAGAACTGCCCGAGGGAGTCGCCGCTGAAACGACACTGCAAGCAGCGTTGCAGATGCAACGCGGCGCACAACAACTTAATGACGAGATAGTCANCACGTATGGCCTAAGTGAACCATTGGTGCGCAATACACTGTCGAGCATTGGTCAAGAGGTAGATCGCAACGGCCCTGGCAGACCTCCGGGACCGGGCCGCAGTAATTTGGCAGAGATCGTCATAGATATCCTGCCTTTCGAAGAACGCGCGAATCTATCCGCCAAAGAAATTGCTAACCGCTGGCGCGAGCTGGTCGGCCCAATACCAGATGCAGTCAAACTGTCGTTTGACGCCTCCACTTTTACTGCAGGTGCCGCAATCGAGTTTCGCCTGCAAGGCTCTGACGTCGAGGTTCTGCGCGATGCGGCGGAGGAGTTAAAATACGAACTCACGCGCTATCCCGGGGTATTCGACGTTGCCGATACGTTCCGCTCGGGTAAGCAAGAAATCAAATTACAACTGCTGCCGGAGGCGCGCAATTTAGGCTTGACGTTGAATGACCTCGCCAGTCAAGTGCGCAATGCGTTTTACGGCGTTGAGGCACAACGCATTCAGCGCGGCCAAGATGATGTGCGCGTGATGGTACGTTTCCCCGAGTCCCAGCGCGCCTCGGTCGGCGACCTAGAAAACATGTACATCCGCACCCCCCAAGGTTCTCAAGTACCTTTTTACAGCGTCGCGCGATTTCAGGTCAGTCGTGGATTTTCCGAAATTCGCCGTCTTGACGGACGNCGCGTNGTGGAAGTCAGTGCTGATGTGGACCGCAGTCAGGCTAATCCCGAATCCATTGTGGCCGACGTGAAGACCACTTTGGTGGATCGACTACAAGCAAAGTACCCGGCGATCGCTTTTGATATCGGCGGCGAACAAGAAGAGCGCAATACCAGCTTCATTAGCCTCGGTATTGGCTTGCTGTTTTCCTGCTTCGTGATTTACGGCTTGCTGGCGATACCGTTGAAGAGTTATTTGCAGCCTATTGTCATCATGAGTGTCATTCCATTTGGTGCGGTAGGCGCAATTGTTGGGCATTACGTGCTGGGCGTGCAGCTCATGTTTTTTTCGGCTCTGGGGATTGTCGCGCTGGCCGGCGTGGTGGTGAATTCTTCCTTGGTTTTAGTGGATTACGCCAATAAACAGCGCCTGACTGGCCTGGAAACCCTCGACGCAATCACTAAGGCAGCGACGGTTCGATTCCGGCCTATCATACTCACCTCGGTCACTACCTTTGTCGGGCTGATTCCGTTAATGACCACTACGACACCCGCCACAGGGCCGTTTCTGCCCATCGCTATCTCCCTGGCCTGGGGCGTGTTGTTTGCCACTGTCATCACCCTGCTGTTGGTACCTTGCATGTACATGATGATCGAGGACCTACTGGCCCTGCGCGCTAAGTTTTTTATCTTCTTGAGTCAGTTACTGAGCGGTAAAAAGCCCCATAGCCAAACCTGAGGGCGAAGCTCGGGTGGGCAATTTCCGTTGTTAGACCCGCTCTGGGTGAACTTTTGACCATGGGATCACGTCGCGACTTGAGGTAAGCTCTTTGGAACTTTTTGAGCACCAATAGTAACGAAACAGGGGGACCGTCATGGCTGAAGCCGTACTAGAAAACCCAGATCTATTCGATCTGACAATGTCTGAAGAAGCCCAGCCGCTTCTAGACGCCGTGAAAAAGCACATCAAAGAAAATGTCGATCCGATAACCGAGGAGTACCACCGCCTAGGCGAAGGTCGCAAAGAACATTGGGGTTATGGCGACGGCCANCTGGAGCTGTTGGAAACTGCAAAGCAGAAGGCNAAAGATTCTGGTCTATGGAATTTCTTTTTACCTGACGCAGAAACTGGCGAGGGCTTGAGCAATCTTGATTACGCGTTTATCGCTAACGAACTNGGTAAAAGCCCGCTCGCATCAGAAACTCTCAACTGCAGCGCTCCCGATACCGGCAACATGGAAGTGCTGGAACGCGTCGGTACCCCAGAGCAAAAAGAGCAGTGGCTGAAGCCACTACTCAACGGCGAAATACGCTCCGCATTCGCTATGACCGAACCAGCGCTGCCCTCTTCTGATGCGAAAAACATCAGCACCCAGGCCGTATTAGATGGCGATGAGTGGGTGATCAANGGCGAGAAGTACTATATCTCCGGTGCCGGCGACCCGCGTTGTAAGGTCATGATCACCATGGTTAAGACCAGCCCAGACGCACCTGCACACAAGCAGCAGTCGCAAATACTTGTACCCATTGACGCTAAGGGCGTACACGTTCTTGAGGGCATGGAAGTATTTGGCCACGACGATGCCCCTCATGGTCANATGCACATCCACTTCGACAATGTTCGCGTACCAAAAGAGAACATGCTGCTGGGCGAAGGCCGCGGCTTCGAGATTTCTCAGGTGCGCTTAGGGCCGGGTCGAATCCATCACTGCATGCGCTCCATTGGGGTAGCTGAGCGGGCGTTGGAGATGATGATTCGTCGCTCCACGACACGACACGCTTTCGGCAAGCCAATTATTCAGCTGGGTAAAAACATTGAGTTGGTATCCCGCGCGCGCATCGAGATCGACGCCTGTCGCCTTATGGTATTGCAGGCGGCGAAAGCCATGGACACCCTGGGCAACAAAGAGGCGCGGATATACGTCAGCGCCATCAAAGCCATGGTTCCAGAGAAAGTTTGCAACATCATCGATCAGGCAATCCAGATTCATGGTGCTACCGGCGTGTCCCAGTGGACTCCGCTGGCTCGTATGTACNCCAGCCAGCGCACCCTGCGACTGGCGGACGGCCCGGATGAGGTGCATCACATGGTCGTAGGACGCAACGAAGTACGTAAATACGACGGCGAACCCTACACTGCGATGGATGACAAGCTAGTGATCAAGCCCATCCGTTAGGGTCGGCTTCACTGCGCAANAAAAGCCCGCCTCGGCGGGCTTTTTTTTGNCCGTAAANCCAGCGACAGCGCAGCGCCCGTTAGCGCAAACGACGGCAAAACAGCAATTATANGGGNTCGGCAACGAATCGATTATCAACCCTGTCTAGCCATACACTCACTGGGGCTTCCAGCAGATCCGCGAGCACTTTTGAATCTAACATCGAGCGCACCTGGGCTTGCTGGTCGACGCCAAGCGATTGGAAAAAGCGTTGCGAGCGTTGGCTCACCCANACAGCATAAACATTGGTTTTATGGCCACGCGTGTCACCGTCGTAATTCACAGTGACCTCGGGCAAGCTGGGCTGATCATGTTNGGCATTCAACACCTCCGCCGCATCAGGACGGCGCTCGACCATGANCTGCTCAAAGGCCAGCGCGCCCAAAACAAACTGTTGACCATAATGCGCCGCGATAAAACGCAAAATCTGCAGCGCAGTTTCGGGTACCTCATCATCCGCTAAGTATTGCACCGGCACGTCAAAGAACTCCGGCGCTTGGATCTCTGGCGTCAGCATGTGTTCAACCCAGCGGAAGGTTCTAGGGCCATGATTTTGCATCATCCGTAGCCCAGCAGGATCACGTCCAAGGTGCGCGTGCAACGCGCCCATAATTGCATAGTCAGCAGCGCTCGGATGCCCGCCGAGAAAGTACGGGTATTGGATTAAGTGCTCTTCAAACATTGCTAGCAACTGCTGATAAGTCGCATCTAGTTGCGCTCTGGCATCTGGTGTGGAATCCGGTAATCCGTAACTCATCATGCGATCAGCGATTAAATTTCCGTACTGGAGCAGCTCTTCATCACTACCCTGGGGTCTGAAAGAGCGCCCAAAATCGCTTTTCACAAAACTATAGTTCTCCTCGAACAACCAGCGGTGCAGCCAAGCCAGCCGCACTAGGCCCTCGCTCGCCAACAGCTCCATCAGATGCGCAAAAACTTTTTGCTTAGGCGAGTTGGGAAGTGCCGGCAAGACTGGGAAACGTGCTTCTAAATAATCCTGAATGGCAACGGTATCTTGAATAACAACACCGTCAGGTGTCAGCAGTTGCGGAATACGATGACTGCCCGAAACAGGCCGAACTTTTTCTCGAAACACCGGATCGCTGGGCAAACGTTCAACAAACGGAATACCTTTTTTCCGCAGATAACTGCGACTTTTCGCGGTGTAGTACGACGCATAAGAACCATAAAGCGTGTAGTGATCGGTCATGGCGTCGCTCCTTAGGAATACTCTGCTGACTTGCTAATGAACAACATTTAACCCCACGAGCAGACTCCTGTCATCGAGCACACGGCATTCACAGGCGAGGATGCTAAGCTAATCGTCCGAGCAATTGGCGAGGCGCACAATGACACGCACACGGTGGATATTCCTGGTGGTCCTAGGCGTATTACTGCTGCTGGCCTCGCTACTATTTCGCGGTGATCTCCCGGCAGCCGAGGTCGACGCAAAGTACAGTAATAGCGCGTCGAGGTTTCTAGTAATGGCAAACGGCGCACGCGTTCACTATCGCGACGAAGGCAATCCACGGGGCGACGCCGTCGTGCTGATTCATGGCGCTATGGCATCGCTGCATACTTGGGAGGGGTGGGTCGCAATTCTTGGCCAACACTACCGAGTCATAACCTTGGACCTACCAGCTCACGGCCTCACCGGCCAAGTTCCAGAGGGTGCGTACAATGCCGAAGCGTTTACCGACACAATCGATGCCGTCGCTAACGAACTCGGCCTAGAGCAATTTGTGCTCGGCGGAAACTCTATGGGCGGCGGTGCGACCTGGCGCTATACANTGGCTTTTCCAGAACGGGTGCGCGCTATGCTCCTAGTGAACTCTGTTGCACCACGTGTTTGGCAGGACACAGGAACCGCAGCGGAAGACACGGCATCAGAGCGCGCAACACCCATAGCATTTACCTTACTGCGNCAAGGTTGGTTTCGTGCCATAGCCAGATATCTTGACCCAGAGCCGCTGGTCGAACAGGGACTACTGGCGGCCTACAACAACAGCCCAGTGGTCGACCAAGCACTGGTCGACCGCTACTACGAACTGAGCCTACGAGAGGGGACCCGCGCCGCGATACTGAATCGATCAGGCAGCTATGGTGGCAACGCTGCGGCCCTCGACCCAAGCGTTCTGCAGCAACCAACATTAATCATGTGGGGAGCGCAGGACAGTTTGATTTCTGTGCGCGTTGCCGACCAATTTGCACAACGTCTGACAAATAGCCACGTAGTGATTTACGACGACCTGGGCCACGTGCCGATGGANGAAGATCCCCAACGTAGTGCCGCAGACGTACTGNCTTTCTTAAACCAATTGCCAGGCCGCACTAGTTAGATGTCAGCGCCCATGAGAAACCGGCAGCATCAATTCATGCCCCGTATGCTCGGTTATGCGGGCGTAGCCCCTGTGCTCTGTTTGTTGGTCGTGGCCTGGAGTGACAGTCAATGGCANCAACAAGCCCTAACTCTTGCCTGCACCTATGGCGCATTGATACTCAGCTTCTTGGGAGGCATCCATTGGGGTTTCGCGACGAGCGGTTTGGCGTCAATGAAACACTTCATGGTGAGCGTAANTCCAAGCCTGTGGGCTTGGGCNGCGTTGGCGAGTCCTGACCTNTATACNGTNAGTGGACTGATCATCGGCTTGGTCTTGTTCTTGCTGTTCGAACGGCGCCTTGCATGGATAGCGCAGCTGCCCAACTGGTATTTGCCGCTTCGACTGCAGCTCACCATTGGTTTGAGCGCAGGACTGGCTGGGTTCTTACCCCTCGCTGCNTAGGACGAGCAACCGTCAGCACTCAAACGCTATCGTTAGTGAAGTCTAAAGCGACATTGTTGGGCAACGACTTTTCGCCNAGTGACGGCGACATCACTCAAGTCTAAACTGCCGCAAATGCTGATTGGTNAGACGTGATGACCAAAACCTTTATGCTCGCAACCGCCGAGCAACAAATTGGGCACGCCTTGGGAACAAGTCCCTGGGTGTTTATTGACCAAGTACAGGTCAACATCTTCGGCGAGGTGACGCGCTGGCGCACGCCGGGCCACTGCGACCCCGAACATGCTAAATCCACACCCTACGGCGGTACGCTGATGCACGGGTTTCATGCTGTCGCGCTGTTATCTCACTTCTACAAGAGTTCACAACTGTGGCCGNAGGATGGCCGCAACCCATTGAACTATGGTTTNGACCGGGTACGCATGCTGCAACCAATCATTATTGGCGACGGAGTGCGGCTGCGTTCTCACATTACCTTGTTAGATGCGCAGCCTAAGCCCGCCGGCGACATGCTGCTTAAAACCCGTCACGACATAGAGGTAGACGGGGTCGAGGGCTTCGTGATCTATGCCGAGTATCTGACGTATTGGCACGCTGCCGAGTAAGCGCGTTCCTATGCTCCGCAGCCACTCTGGCCCCGACGCGCAGAGCGCGCGTCGGGGCTAAGACCGAATCCGGCTACGCGACTTCGTCGCTCTCCTCTATGCGGAACTTCAGGTCGTAGTTTTTCAATGGCAACTGCCTAACCCGAGAACCCGTCGCGTTGTAGATCGCATTGGCCAGAGCCGGGGCGACGGCAGGCGTCCCAGGTTCACCAGCGCCACCTACCGGAGCACCACTGTTAATCACATGAGTTTCAATCACCGGCGCATCGTTCATGCGCAGAATCTGATAATCATGGAAGTTACTTTGCGCCACAGCACCGTTCTCGATAGTCACTTCACCAAACATCGCCGCGCTAAGACCATAAATAATTCCAGACTCGATTTGCGCTTTCAGCCCATCCGGCGAAACCGCGAGTCCAGGATCCACCGCGGCAACGACGCGATCAACTTTTACATCACCGCCGGTGACCGTTACCTCAACCACTTCGGCAACCAAGGTGCCGAAAGATTCTTGTAGCGCGATCCCGCGACCACGCCCAGGTGCAAGCGGCTGATCCCAGCCTGCCTTTTCGGCAGCTTTATTCAGCACAGCAAGATGGCGCGGTTTATCGCGCAACAACTGGGCTCGAAACTCGTAGGGATCGACGTCTTTGGCTGCCGCCAACTCATCAATAAACGATTCCGTGAAGAACCCATGCTGGGTGTGGTCAACACTGCGCCAGGGGCCAAATGGGATGTTGGTTGGGCTGGCAACATAGCCGATGTCTTGCGACCCCACTGCATACGGAATCAACGGCGCTTCCGCTGGTTCATGTTTGTCAACATAGGTATTTTCCCACGACGCCACCTCGCCACTAGCGTCAATCGTTCCGCGGAAGCGACTGCGTACGGCAGGTCGATAATGGTCCTGGCGAATGTCCTCTTCTCGCGACCAAATCAGCTGCACCGGACGCTGCACCTGAGCAGCAACTAAAGCTGCTTGCACGGCATAATCGGGATTCGATCTACGACCAAAACCCCCGCCCATGAAATGGTTATGCAATGTCACTTGCTCGGGTTCAAAACCCAATGCTGCAGCGACTGCATCACGGAACCCAAGTGGATTTTGGCAACCAATCCAAATCTCACACCGGCCATCGCGCACATACGCGGTAGCGTTCATTGGCTCCATACAAGCATGGGCCAAATAGGGCACACGATACTCTGCTTCGACCACTTGGGCGGCGTTTTCCAGCGCTGCCGTTACGTCGCCTTGCACACGGTCGTTGCCGCGGTCCACAGCAGCAGTGATATCACGCTCGAACTGGGCAAAGATTTCCTCACTACCCATGACGTCTTGACCGAAGTTCTGCCACTCCACTGCTAAAGCCGCCAAGCCCTGCTTTGCTTGCCAGTAGCCGTCTGCAACAACAGCGACAGAATCGCCAATATTTTGCTTACCCAAGAAGTCATCTTCGCCTTTTTTGCCGGCCACTTTAACCACATCAATGACACCAGGCATTTTGCGCGCGGCACTGTCATCGAGGTTGGCTATCGCGCCACCAAATACCGGTGACCGCTGCACCGTGGCGTAGACCATGCCGGGCACGTGAACATCCATGGCAAATTGAGCACTGCCATCGACTTTAGATGGAACATCAAGACGCTGCACGTCGTGCCCAATTATCTTGAAGTCGTCGACTGACTTTAGGTTCGGTGTCGAGGGCGGCGACATTTGCGCCGCTAAAGGTGCAAATTCTGCGTATGGGGCACGCCGATTGCTGGCCGCGTGGATAAGATGACTGGCTTCGGTCTGTATTTCTGCAGCTGGCACCTGCCACGTGTCTGCTGCTGCCTCAACCAGTACCTCCCGGGCTGCTGCGCCCGCGATACGCATACCATATTGACCCGTGCTGCGAATACTCAAGCTACCACCAGTGATCTGCATCGCCATCGATTTGGCAACCTGCAGCATTAAACCGTCAAAAGTCGGCACCAGTGCTTTCGGCACCTCGGCATCGCCGATAACTCCGTAACCCAACAAGTAATTGGCGTACTCTGGCGCTGGCGGTGCCTCTTCAAACCGCACCAGATCCCAGTCCGCATCCATTTCGTCTGCAAGCATTTGTGCCAATACGGTTTGTGCCCCCTGACCCATTTCCGAATGCGGCACGATGACCGTGGTGACATTGTTTTGATCCAATTTTACCCAGACATTTACTAGGCTTTCGCCTTCATCGGTAACCAGCGATGCCAACTCCGGCGCGCGGTGGCCGGGACGCAGTGCTACCCCAACGGCAAATCCACCACCAGCCACAACGCCGGTTGTAATGAACGCTCTTCTTGTCCACTTACCCATGCTAAACCTCCCCTCGCGCTGGATCGAAATAACCGACACCGGCAACCCGGTTAATGGCCTTTTTAATACGACCGTACATACCGCAGCGACAGATGTTGCCCTGCATAGCTGCATTGATTTCTTCGTCGGTTGGACTGGTATTGCTGGCAAGCAACGATGCGGCAGACATCAACTGCCCCGACTGGCAATAACCACACTGCGGTACTTGCTCATCTATCCAAGCTTGTTGCAGCGGATGCAATTCATCTTCACTGGGTGCTAAGCCTTCTATGGTCGTGATCTGCTGCCCTTGAACCGCTGCTAACGGCGTTACGCAGGAGCGTTGGGCGGTACCATTGACGTGAACAGTGCAAGCGCCGCACTGCGCCATACCGCAACCGAACTTGGTGCCAGTGAGACGTAATTGCTCACGGAGCACCCATAACAGAGGAGTCTGAGGATCAACGTCCAGCTCCTGCTCTTTTCCATTTACCGTTAATCTGATCATTTCCACCTTCGCGTATAAGAAACTTGCGGTCACTTGATAAGGAAGCATTGTTCAGTTGTCAACCGGTGCGTTAATCTTCGCCTATGGGGAGTGATAAACAAGCAAGAGCCGCAGCGATTTCTACCAACCAAGAGAGCTGGCAGCGAGCGCGTCGACCAGAGCAAAAACAACAACGCCAAAGCGCAATTGTTGCAGCCGCACGTACACTAGTCGACGACGGCGGCGTGGAACACGCCACCCTGTCCGCCATTGCCAAATCAGCAGGCATATCTAAAGCCAACTGTTACCGCTACTACGAATCTCGCGAAGCGATTCTCTTAGACGTATTCTTGCAAGAGGCGCAAGACCATACTCGATGCGTGGTACAGGCGTTAAGCGCCCATGTCGGCAGCAATGATGTTGACGCCACTGCCACCATCATTGTGCGGAACACGGTGGCGCGTCCAAGGTTATTGAATCTCGTGAGTGTCTTATGGTCGGTGCTTGAGCGCAATATCAGCGAAGCGCTGATCACTGACTTCAAACGCCAGTTTCATACTCTGTCTGCCGAATGGGCTCGCATCATCAATCTGGTGCATCCCAAATTGACCCAGCAGCAAGCAGAAGTCTTTGCCAGTTGCCACCTAATGTTCATCAGCAGCGCCTGGCAAGCGGCAAATCCGCCCCCCGCAGTGGCGGCAGTTATGCAACGCGCTGAATTCTGCGGCAGTCGTATTGAATTTCAGCCGCTTCTGCAGGCACATACACTGAACTTACTAAAAGGCATGCTGGCCGAGCATTAAACATTGCTCAGCGGTCGTGAACCCGCACCGGCAGCTCTGTGATGACCCGAATAAAACTAGAGTTCAGATACTTCGCAGCGCCAACAACTTCTACATGCCCAAAGCGCTGCATAATCTCCTCCCAATTGATCCGCAGCTGCATTTTTGCTAAACGATTACCCAGACAACGGTGAATGCCGTATCCAAAAGCCAGATGTTGGCGCACATTAGGTCAGTCGATCCTCAATTCATCGGCGTTGTCAAAGCGCCCCTGGTCGCGATTGCCAGACAGATACCAAATAGCCACTTTGTCCCACTTGCGGATGGTCTTGCCGCCTATTTCGACGTCATCCATTGCAGTCCTGCACATGTGCGCCACCGGACTCTGCCAACGTACAACTTCTGAGACCATGCTAGGGATCAGCGTGGTTTCGTTGCCGCCAACAATTAGCAGCAATACGTTGCCAAGAAATTCACTCGGCGCCATATGTTTGGTTGCTTCGCCATGCGCCAAAAAAATTAAGTCTTCGCCTGGAGTGGTCGCTGCCTGGCGAACCTGCCAAATTTCATTAAAGAACTCAAAGCACTTCCATATTTCTGCGAAACCTTCAGCTGGGGTATCAAAATAGTCTGGGTCACCAATGCGCTCTACGGTGTCTGACCAATGAATAAGCTTATGGCAGGGCGAGGCGCGGTGAACATGGGCGCCACTACTTTACGCTAGTCGTCATGCATCGGCTGATCCTGCATGATGCACATCGGCAAATGGAACAGNGCTGGCGGCTGCGTGAGCNGCTNGCCACCTAACCGAATGCCACCTTTCATGATGTCCGACGAAAACAGTTGCTGGTGAGTATCAACGTATTTTACGTCGTCAAACTGCGACNATGACCAGTACGCGCCANACTGGGTTTCTGCAGTGTATTGCATCAGGGCTTCCTGACGCAGACGCTGAAACAGACGCAATTCCTTGTGCTGTTCAAACCAATCCCCACTGGCCGGATTCNATTCGTCCAACGCAACAGTTTCTGGGTCGGCTTCTGAGCNAACCGCCCACCGCGCGCGCACTTCCGCGTTTGACAATTTGTCCTCTGACGTAGGAAGACCCAGCTACTCTCGTTTACTGTTCCACCGCCTAAGCACCTTCGAATTTAATGCCTGCCGTGCTCCTGCCCAACGCAATTTCTGGCGGCACAATGTCCCGATTTTCGCTGTCGGCGAAGGGCTCCGTATAATAACCAAGCGCNTACTCACCTTGGGTATACCCAAGCAAGTCCTGCAGGGCTGGATCGAAGTCCTTNGCGATTTCCGGTGGGCACGACAAATACTGATTCTCTTCTTGCCGTAACCAGCCAAGGCAATANGTCAGATTTACCCCTAACCGCGACGCATTCGAGCGGTTCGCACCACCGGCATGCAACACACTACCACTGTAAATGAATACTGATCCTCGGCTCATTTCCGCCTGACATATTTGCTCTGCCTTATGTGGTTGCGACCAATCCCAATCCTGACTNCCAGGCACACACTGGGTCGCNCCATTTTCTGTGGTGAAATCAGTCANGGCCCAAATCGTATTGAATTGCGGTTCAATCTCCCTCGGCAAATATGTTCCCCATGCGTAACGATCCCGGTGTATTTCTTGTGCTGGCGCGTCCGGACCAATNTCGATGGTTTGGGTAAGATGCAAGATGATCTTGCGTGTAAACGGCCGCAGGAACTCGTTGGCGCTGGCTAGGATCAATTCGTGCAATATTAGTTCGCGGCAGCTTGCAGACCGCGCCGCCANCGCGCCNGTGCGGCGCGTGGTTCTACCAGTAAACTCATCGCGGCCAGTGGGAGTCTTATCGATATNAGGTTGCACCTCGGCGACTACCTGGTCGACCTGCTGCGGGCTGAGCAAATCTTTTANAANTAGCGCACCATCTTGCTTGAGTTGCTGCACTATTTCGGCAGCGCTGCAATCCGCCGGCAATGTAACNAACGACATTAATCTCTCCTGTGCGTANGTATTAAGTTGCTTATTATAGGAATAATTTCTGCGAACCTGGTGCTANAGCAGTGTCATTGGGTTCTTGCAGCGGCATCAAAAATTTACGCCACATGCTTGGCTCCGAAGGCCCAGTGCCTGCCTCAGCAATTTCTTGATCCATGAATGTACCAAATAGCCGATCCCAGACAATCGCCGCGCAGCCATAATTGCTATTGCTTTGCGCCAGGTCCGCTGAGTGGTGACAAATGTGATAGGTGTTGGTGGTAAACACCAAGCCGATCCAGCGCGTGTTCAACGCCAAATTAGCATGGGCGATGGACGCCTGGGTCACCAACAACATTACAGCTCCTACAGCCACAGNACCGATTCCAAACGTAAATTCAAGCAGCGCTGCAGGCAACAGCAAAAANAACAATTCTAGTGGATGGTTTAAGCCNAAGTTCAGGGCACCAAGCGACTTGAACGAGTGATGCGCGCCATGACCAGATAAGCGCCAGATNAACCTCCAGCGATGCTCTGCGCGATGAATCCAGTACCAAAAAAACTCACTGAGCAAGAACATTAACAACAACTGCACAACCAAAGGCCAANTATGCGGCCAGACGTCTAGCCCCATATTCGCTCGCAGCTGCGCNAATGGCTGCGCGAACCAATCGTTATATANGCCAGTTACCGCAGCAGAGACAAAAGTCAGTACCGTTACAATGACAACGTTACGCAGTTTGATTAGCGCCGGTGTCGACCAGACTGGGCGAGCAGGAAAAAAATGTTCCGCTAAACCTAAAACAATTTGCACCGCGATCAGGGCCAGCAAATACGTATTGGTATNGTCCGGTTGCATCGACCAGGCAAAAACGNCAGACAACAGCAATAGCGGCTGCAATCCATAAAACAGGATCTTGGCTAATGGGNTGTTTGCGGGTTGTGAGTTGACCGAGACCATTCTTACATTGNCTATTCCATTGNCCCTTGTTCGNCCNTCCGCGCGGAGNCGCGAGCCGGCTCCGCCACCGCGCGGAGGCAGTCACCAAGGGTTTGTCCTCCTGCAAACATCTTATGACATGGCCCACCTAATATGCCCAGTCGCTGCCGCTAGATCCAGGCCAACAATTCAGCAAAAATCGGTAGGTCGTCTTCAGAGAAAGAGATTTCGGCAATCTGCTGATTCAGCACTTTCAAGCGGAACGTATCTGTAGCCCGGTCACCAAGTGCGGTACCAAATTCATCAGTAACGGTTATCGCGTAAACGACTAATTCGCCATCCTGCCGGCACGCTCGGCACGAAGCAATTGCATGCTGCACTACTTCGGCTCGGTTGGTCGCAAATATAGGGTTTAGAACCATACGCCGCTGTGGAGCGCATCGCTCATAAAGTCCAGGGTGCTTACTTCGTTGTTTTGCACCGGTACTTCTCGGGGCCGTCAGGGTGGATCTGGGAGGCGGAACGTCTATCGTCGTGGAGAGTTCAAGCTCATGGTTTCGTCCTCAAGGTACACTCGTGTGTGATTGCAGAGATACTGCGCGAGCCGAAGAGCATAACAACTGAGCCAAAATCCCCAATAGGGATGTCGTTTCCGCAGTTCATTAAACGTGTCGGTCTCAGGTTGATCTCCTTCATGCTTAAACCTGCATCGGCTTCGTTCAGGATCGCGATGATCTGGGTTTTGCTGAACTTTGATCGTTTCATGGGCGTCTCCTCACATCGTCAAAGTGCCAGAAAACTCCAACTCCTGCCTACCCGAATTCAGGGGAAGAATACGGCTCAACGATGGCGAAAAAACCATCGTGACCTGGGTTATGACCTTGGTTAAGCTCAGCTCACTGATGTAATTTGGACAGGGACATGACCGGAATCTGGCCTTTCGTACCCTCTAACGCACCCACTTCGTTGGCCCATGCAAAAGGTTCTTACCTTTATCTGCAAAACGGCAAAAAGATACTCGACGCTGCGGGCGGCGCGGTCGTGGCTAATGTTGGCCATGGCCGGCGCGAAGTAGCCGACGCTATACATGCGGCAACCCTAAACGCCACCTATGTCGTGCCACCGTGGTTGACCCCAGAGCGCGAAGCATTAGTGCATGAGCTTCGAGAACACTGGCTACCGGAGCACTTGCCCTGTGTGCATCTTTGCAGCGGCGGCTCGGAAGGCAACGAGTCAGCAATAAAAATCGCTGTGCAATATCAGACCGCCATCGGCCAACCGCAACGCAGGCTAATCTTGGCACGCCAGCTGTCTTACCATGGCACCACCATAAGCATGGCGGGTTTATCTGGACATGCATCGAGAAAACGGGGGCTGGAGTCGATACTCGAACAGCCACCTTATATACAAACGCCATACCCACTGCGCTGTCCACTTGGACCGCATCATCCGGATGCCTGTGACTATTACCTGCAAGACCTAGAGGACACAATAGAACGTCTTGGCCCAGAAAACATCGCAGCACTCATTGCCGAGCCCATAAACGGATCGTCAGGCGGAGCCATTACACCACCCCAGGGTTACTGGCAAAGAGCGCAGCGGATCCTCAACCGGCACGGCATATTACTGATCATGGACGAAGTAATGACCGGTTTTGGCCGCACCGGCGTTGCTTTTGGCTCGCAGTTGTATGGCGTTGAACCCGATTTATTGGTGGCGGGTAAAGGCCTGGCCGGAGGCTATGCCGCCGTGGCCGGCGTGTTTGGCCGCGCGGACATTGCCCAGGCCATAGCCACTGCAGGTTTCAATGTCATGTTCCATACCTTCGGTGCGTTGCCTCAGTCTTGCGCCGCCGCCACAGCGGTTCTGAAGATCTTGCGTGAGGAAGATCTTGTCGCGCGCTCGGCAAGCCTTGGGCAAACAACCGTGGCACGGCTGCGCAGCGCTTTCGGCCAACACCCTAACGTGGCCGAAATTCGCGGTGCCGGCATGCTAATTGGTATCGAGATCGTGAAAGACCGCGACACGCTAGAGCGCTTCGACGCAAGCGCCCGAATAACCGAACAGCTGTCCCAAGCGGCCATGGACGCGGGTGTATTTTTCTATCCAGGCGGCACCGGCGAATACCGCGATGTTCTGTGTATTGGCGCGCCTTTTATCATTGGTGAACCCGAAATAGACCTCATGGAGCGCGCCTTAGGTGCAGCGCTTGCCAGCCTACCTTGAGTTGATTGCTCTCACAGTGCTTCGTAAATCGCCTGTAGCAGAGTAAACGAGCGCGGATCACCCATGACCCCGTCGTGCATTTTGTTCATAACAAACGCGACACTCATTGCAGCATCCTGATCTACTAGAATACTAGAGCCACCCCAACCGCCCCAGAAGCATGCATTCTTATTCGGCGAGAGCGGCACTAGCTCGGATACCAGACCAAATCCAAGACCAAAGGACAACGGTACACCGAGCACTAGATCAGTACCGGTTATTCGCGGATTCATAACCGCAGTGGCGGTTTCAGTCGACATTAAGTCGACACCAAAAGCGGACCCCTTACAAGCCAACGGCGCCTGCAACTTCGCCACAGAGCGCGCGTTACCGTGGCCGTTAGCAGCAGGTATTTCGGCCCGCCGCCAACCCTCTGTCCANGAATTCTGCGCGGCAGCAAATGGACTGCGNAATGTGCGGGCAGGAATCGACGCAGGATCGCCGCCCTCTGGCGCGCCGCCATCACCGANAGGTATNAGACGACTGATCCGATGAAATTCGCTCGGTGGCACGCCAATAAAGAAATCGGCGTCTAACGGCGCGGCTATCTCTTCCTGAAAAAAAGTGCCCAAGGTTTTGCCAGTAACCCGTCGCACCACCTCGCCGATGAGATAGCCCTGAGTAATGGCGTGATAGCCCGACGCACTGCCGGGTTCCCACCATGGTGCCTGAGCGGCGAGCAGCGTGACCATCTTGTCCCAGTCGTACATGTCTTGAGCAGACATGACATCGTCCATGCCCGAAAGGCCAGCGGCGTGATTCATAAGGTGCCAAACCTTAACCCGCTCTTTGCCGTTTTGCGCAAACTCTGGCCAATAGTCGGCGACGTTGCTGTCAAAATCTAATTNCCCACGATCCGCTAAAACCAGCGCACAAAGGAACGACATTGTCTTGGTGGTGCTGTATACGTTGACTAGGGTGTCCTCGAGCCAGGGGTCGGCCGCGCTTGCATCCAAATGACCACCCCACAAATCAACTACCATCTCACCACCGATGGTCACGGCAAAAGACACTCCTACGTCATCACCGCGCTCTATACTGGCCGCNATGATGTCTTTTACTTTTGCGAATTTTGGATCGCAAATGCCAGCTATGTCGCTCATGCTCTTCCCCGTTTATGTGTATCTTCTGACCCTGATCATACCCGGTTTAGCAAAGAATAATGCTCAATACNGGGCTATTCGAACGTCGTTTGCCACTGCNACAGTGGCTGTGCTNAGGACAATCTTGTGATCGCAATGCAAGGGATTAAGTTTATGGATCATCAAACTTNTGCTCAGTTGCTAGGCAACGAAGGGGAGCAATTGCAATTCGATATGTTTTGTACGTTAGGCATAAATGCCGTGGAATTTGCATTTTCGCCTGTCTGCAGACGCAGACAGTGACCCCGACAGCGAAACTTAGCTNTCTATAGCCCTATTCTTTCTCGACTCGCCGGCTNGCCGAGAATTTTGGCAGCAACGCCGAGATCTGTTTTTTGCCAGTTTCCGCGATTGGANAGAAGCTCGAACCAACGTCAANACGCCAGCGGCGAGCTTTTAACCTTTCGTCTAAATGCAACGACTGGTGACAGAGATCCACGACAGCTAACATTGCTCGCTGAGCTTGTTGGGCGCATTGGGCCTAGGGCGAGCAATTTGTGAATACATTGAGGAGCAACATGCCTACCGACTCTATTGATCAAGCGCATTNATGTTTAGCGCGGCTACGTGCCGAAGTGGACACTAGCTTTTCGCACCTGAAGGGGTTGTGTTCCGAGGCAGGGCGCCTGTCACCCNCATTGCTGGACCAACACCAAAAGGTCAGCTACGAGTTAGCTTTTTGCGTGGCAGAACTCGAAGCATGCACAGCCATGCTCGATTATGCGCGCGCCGCAAACACTGAAGCAGATCTGTGTAGCCAATTGGCACTGACCTTTTGCGCAGAAAATATCCGGACTGTATGGCAAAGGCTACTTAATCACTCCCANGAACTCGGACTCGACAACAACCATCTGCTCGCATTAATGGGTCGTGAACCTGTTGCNGATTTTCTCACTGAGCACGGCGACAGCGGCGATCTTGCACGCATAGGCGCAGCACTGCTCGACAGAGCTGACGCCCATCTTCCCACCGGCCTNGGCGAAGAAAACGATCTAGTGCGCGAGAGNTTCGCACGTTTTGCCAACGATGTTGTTATGCCNCAAGCAGAGTCTATTCATAGATTCGATACCGACATACCAGATGAACTTATCCAGGCAGCCGCGCAAATGGGCTGTTTTGGCACCTGCATACCGGAACAGTTTGGCGGTCTAATGCCCGACAACAAACACGACAGCCTGGGCATGTTAGTGGTTACCGAGGAGTTGTCTCGCGGCTCGTTAGGCGCAGCCGGGAGTTTAATCACCCGACCAGAGATCGCTGCAAGAGCACTGCTGCATGGCGGCACGCAAGAACAAAAGCAGCACTTTTTGCCGAAACTGGCGGCCGGTGAAATGCTTGCCGCGATTTCTNTCNCCGAGCCAGACTATGNCTCGGACGTTGCCTCGCTGTCACTTAANGCCAGTCAAACAGCCGAGGGTTGGACCTTAAACGGCGCCAAAACTTGGTGTACTTTTGCCGGTAAGGCGGACGTTATTGTGGCGATTGCGCGTACCGATCCCGATCGAACCAAGGGACACCGTGGTTTGAGTATGTTCATGGTCGAGAAACCACGATTTAGCGGTCACGAGTTTACCTATAATAATCCAGCNGGCGGACGGCTAGCGGGCCGCGCAATCCCCACCATCGGTTATNGGGGCATGCACTCCTATGACCTNTCATTCGAGGACTACGTGGTGCCTAACTCAGCACTGGTAGGCGGTGAAAACGGCCAGGGCCAAGGCTTTTATCTGACCATGGCCGGNCTCTCGGGAGGCCGAATTCAAACCGCCGCGCGTGCATCCGGGGTTATGCAAGCCGCTCTGGATAAAGCCGTCAGCTACAGTCTGGATCGAAAAGTTTTCGGTGCGCCAGTAGGCAGCTATCAGCTGACCCAGGTCAAACTGGCGCGGATGCTGGCTGCTCTCACTGCATCCAGACAATTTAGCTATGCGGTAGCTAACCTCATGGACAACGNCGGCGGCCAAATGGAAGCCAGTCTAGTGAAATTATTCAGCTGTCGCGCTGCTGAATGGGTAACGCGCGAGGCACTGCAAATTCACGGAGGCATGGGTTACGCCGAAGAAACCGACGTCAGCCGNTACTTTGTGGACGCCCGGGTGCTGTCTATTTTTGAAGGTGCCGAAGAAACTCTAGCGCTCAAGGTTATTGCTAGAGATCTAATTGCAAGAGCCAGCTGAACAATACCGCTCAGCTGGCCGCCAGACCCGAGTTACTGCACCTCAAGGCCCGGCAATCCGGGCTGGGCGCGCCACTTTTGCATTAACGAGAAGAACTCGATAGGGCCGCCGCCGTAGGTGTTATTTTGCGGCACAGTATTCACTTGGCCTTCGTTGTTGTAATACCCGGGTGTGCACTTTTCTTGAAAATCTGCGGTAAGTCGAGCTTTGTCGATGATCGTGCGCACCCATTGAGCCTCTGCCGCCGCACTGGCTTCGATACGCATCGCACTCTGCTCTTTTAGCCGCTTCATAATGTGCGCCAGATGTACGCTCTGCTCGTCTAACGAATAAGTATAGGTGGCAGTAAATCCCGATTGCGCCGGGCCAAAGAAAAACGCGTTTGGAAAGCTGCGNACATGCATTCCATGATAAGTTGCAAGACCTTCCGCCCACTTCTCAGAAATCGACAAGCCGTCAACACCCCTAATCTGATATCCGGCTCTGCGCGCGTAATCTGTGCCAACTTCAAAGCCCGTTGCAAAGATAATGCAATCCACCGNGTACTCTTGACCATCAAATACGATTCCATGACGGGTGATCTGATCTACACCACGACCGTCGGTGTTNACTAGCGTAACGTTCGGCAAATTGAAGGTAGGTAGNTATTCATCATGAAAGCACGGGCGCTTGCAGAACTGCCGGTAATAAGGCTTGAGCGCTTCTGCGGTGTCAGNGTCTTTCACCATATCGGCTGCGCGCGCACGAATTTGTTCCATCTTCTGATAATCAGCTAACTCCATTTCCTCCGCGAGGTTCATATGTTCGGTCGCTTTGTTCGTCAAATAGGCTTTCAGNCCTTGCTTGTACAGATTTCTTGACGCCACGCCAGTCAGCGTCCACAACAACATGCGCCACTTCGACGGTGCCTTGTCTCGCAGGTTGCCGAACAACAATCTAAACGCCTCAGTCCAACCGTCAGCAACCAAATCCTCTTTCACTGGCACACCGGTCATAATTGATTCGAAATTTCGTCGTCGCTCGTCTTGCCATCCGGCTGGTTGCGTCGNCATCCAATTAGGGTCGGTACGCTGATTATTGCGTACGTCGATAGACGAAGGTGTGCGTTGAAACACATAAAGCTGTTTCGCGGCCGCGCCNAGATGCGGCACGCACTGCACCGACGTTGCACCAGTACCGATAATGGCGACCCGCTTATCTGCCAAGCCGCTCAGGCCGCCATGGGCATTGCCGCCGGTATAACTGTAATCCCACCGGCTGGTATGAAAAGTATGTCCTTGATAATCGTTTATACCCTTAATGGCCGGTAGTTTTGGCCTATTGAGGGGGCCATTAGAGTGCACAACATAGCGCGCTTTGAGATTGTCCTGACGATCGGTCGACACGGTCCATCGACCAGTGTCTTCGTCCCAATCTGTCGACGTCACCAAAGTTTGCAACAGGGATCTTTCTCGCAAACGATATTTGTCGGCAATCAGGTTGCAATACTCGAGCGTCTCCGCGGCATTGGTATATTTCTGCTGAGGAACAAAACCGGTCTTTTCCANCAGCGGCAAATATACATAGGACTCTATGTCGCAGGATGCTCCTGGATAGCGGTTCCAATACCAAGTGCCACCAAAATCTCCNCCTTTTTCAATAATTTTGAAGTCTTCAAAGCCCGCCTCGTGCAAACGCACTGCNGCTAGCATGCCGCCAAAACCGCCNCCGATGATAACGATTTCAATCTCTTCATCGAGCGCCTCACGCTGTAGCTGCGTATCTATNTATGGATCCTCTACAAAATAGGCAAAGTCGCCGGTNACTTCTTGATACTGGTCGTTGCCGTCTACGCGAATGCGCTTGTCCCGCTCCTGTTGATACTTTTGCGCTAGCGCGTGGGGGTCAAAGTTGTGGGCTGTGGTGTTCATACTACTTCTCCTTGCTCACTCTTTTAGCTCGCAGCACAACGCTGTTCGCTTGGTTTCGCTACCCTTACTGCCGGTACTGGTCTTCGGGNGTTTGAATCTCTGCAAAGACGCTACTGGAACCATCTTCATTTAATACCAGAACCTGATATTGCATAAAGCGGTCACCCACCTCCATGCCCGGGCTACCAACGGGCATGCCTGGAACGCTTAGCCCGATCGATCCCGCTGGCGGTGACGCCAAAAATGCTTGTATGAACTTGCTTGGAACATGGCCCTCAAAGACATAACCTTGCGCAGACACTCCGGTATGACAGGAACGGAACTGGGGTTGAATACCCAAATCTGTTTTCGCTGCCTCCAAATCATCTGGTTCCTCGACAGTNGTCGCAAAGCCATGCTCATGCANGTGATCCATCCACTTAACGCAACAACCACAGGTGGGCGATTTGAGCACTTTTAACGCCGGCATATCTTGCTCCGCGAACACAGGTGCGTTGACTAAAAACGCAATACTCAGTAGCACTACACGAAAAGAAACTTGCATTTGCCTTGGACTCCTTCAGTTAACATGAACGCCATTCAATCCATTAGCGCTTGAGTATACTTAAACTCGACCAGCTCGCAGAGCAATCATGTTTCGATATTAAGTAACCTGCAGGCGGCAATATATGAATGCAGAGCAAAAAAACTTAGACAGCCGGCAAGCTNGCAGCGAAGCCANAACAACACTCGCTGATGCGTGCCGCAGAGCAATTGATCGCTGATCGAGGTATGGAAAACGTCTCCATAAGCGACATCGTCAGCGCGGCGAAGCAAAAAAATCAATCGGCCCTGCAATATCATTTTGCGAACTTGCGCGGCCTAATCGAGGCTGTGTTAGATGAACGCGCAGAACAGACCAATACTCGGCGTAGCGAACTTTTGGCAGCCATAACGGCGCGCACAACCGAGCCAACTCTGCGCGAAGTCTGCCTGTTGATGGTTTACCCAGCCTTTTCCCTGGCCAGAGAAAGCAGCGAATTTCACAACTATGTGAAAGCTTTTGGCCATCAATTAGTACTGTCGGAAGCCTCGCTAAAACCGATTATTCGACGCCACAGTGGGGGCGGCGCTAGCGGCCAACGAACTCGCGAATTGCTTATAGCGGCCCTGCCGCATTTGAACAAAACCCAATTCCAACAGCGCCTGGACGCCGCAGTTCGACTGTGCTCCGCGTCCATGTACTACCAAGCGCGACAACCTTTGGGCTTTAACGGCGGCCAGGCTGAGCGTTTTTTACACGGTCTCGTGGACGCTGTCGTGGGGCTACTGTCGGGACCGGTATCTGAGCAAAGCACTGCACTCGAGGATCAGGTTTAGGCGTATCGAAGGTCTGATCAGAGCAAGCATATGCACGTATTAAAAAAGGTAGTTATTGGCACCGCGGTCACAATCTTTGCATTGTTGGTGGGTGTTATTTGGTTAGCGTTTTTCTCCGCTAGGCCGATAAATGCTATCGATCCTGCAACACTTGCCGGTGATGGCAGCACGCTCAATTACTGCAAGCTGCCAAAGCTCGAGGGCGGTGGCAAGATGGCCGCCGACATCGCCAAAGGCAACACTCCGGGTTGCCGCTACGAGCATTTTCCTCTGCCAATTCTCAGGGAGTGCACAGAGCCGCTAGTCGCTGGCGCCACCGACATACGCGGTTTGTGGCGCGGCGTAACTGGCAAGGTCGGACATGTGGAACGGATTGAACAGTGCGGCTCCAGGGTAGTGGTCACCAGCAGCGGCATCATCCATGACTCTGGCCCCAACAGCACCGGCGGCTACAACAGCAATGATACCGAAGGCCAAGTGGTCTTCATTCTCGGTAACAAAGAATATTGCCCCCGCACGTCCGCAGGGATGCTCTGGAACAATGGCGTTTTGGACTTCCATGTATTTGGTTGGGGACCAATTGTTGTAAGGCGCTACCTGGATGGCGAGCAATTGGTTTGGGAATATGCAGACGGCAGCACTACCCGAATGGAAAGATTATGCGAGCTGCCCGCCACGCATAAGTATCCTGCAGTCCGCGGACCGCAAATCAAGTTATTCTAGTTTCTGGCTCGCTACGACGCTGTGTCAGCGTCGCACATTCAGCTCTCTCATCCGGCGCAGTTCCTCTTCCGACATTTCAGGCGTCATAAACTCGCCGCCATAGATTTCCATCTCGAACCATTCTACAAACTGCTGAGTGCGATTGAGTTTCCAGCTGTTCCAAACATGGCGGGCATGCTTCGTTTTCATCACGCCTAGCTTCAAGGTGCGCATCCGCGTATCTAAATGACTCCGATCCACCAGGCCCGACTGCACCTTGTCATAAACATCAAATAGATCAACAAAGTAAGTCAAAAGCGCCATCTGTATGCGCCACACTTCGACCAGAGAGAGCTCATCAGAGTTCCAGTCAAGCGACATAAAAGCAGCGTATTCGCCGTCTTTCGACGTCTGAAAATAACGATCGTATAACCTTTGGGTTAGCGTATGACCAAACTGCGCTTTGGCGATTTTGTTCTGCTGGCTAATTTGTAAACCCAAATACACCAACGAAAAAATAACCCCAATAGCGCCCACGGCTTCGCCCAAGTTACCCATTTCTTCTAACGTCAAACTGCTTCTCCACTTCGTTAAATGTTCCACCATTAATAAAGATTTCAAACACCGCATCAACCGCCAGCGGTAGATTTCTGCTTCGTCTTCAAGGCCAAACGTATCACCCGATAGCGCAAACGCTATATCCATTGGTTATGTAGCAACTCCGCACAAAATGCTTATTGTTTCCGCTATGGGTCATGAAGCTTCACAATTGACGGGGGCGTTGGGCGCTGCTACAACGCTATGCAAGGCCGCTGTCTGCGTTACCCGTCAGTTTCTTCATAACTCGCTGGCAAAAGGTTTTGCTACAACACCCTTAGATCAGCTATACCCAACAACCAAGGAAAACGCAGATGCGATCAATACTTACCATCAGTCTCGCGCTGATCAGCAGCCTCGTACTGGCGGACCATCACGAAGAACAAGTGCTGCCTATTGTCAAAAACTTCAACGCTGCCGACAGTGATAAAAACAAAGCGCTGAATACGACAGAATTCAAAATATTTGTGAAAGCTAACGCCGCAGCGGGCCTTGGCCGTTTTCCGATGATCGAAGAACGCGGCGTGGAAGACCGAGTGTTCTCACGCATGGACAGCAATGACGACGGTGAGATTGCACTCGAAGAACTCATGGCAATGCGCCGATAAGCGCAGTGCTGTTGTAACGACTAACATAATACTTCACTGGAGGGTTGCACTGTGCTTACGAAAGAATTCATTAATCCCCACCCTATGGGATTCACCAACACCGTGACGTATACAAGCGGCGGTATAAAAACAATCGTCATCTCTGGCCAAGTAGGTTATGCCGACGGCAAAGTGGGCGCGACATTCGAAGAGCAGGCAGACATTGCTCACCAAAACATTGTTCGCGAGCTAGCCGCTGCAGGCGCCAGCGTCGACGACTTAGTTAAGATAAACACCTATGTGGTGGACTTAGACAGCACGCGTAGCAAAGCAGTGCAGGCGGCAAAGGCCAAGTACTTTACTCAGGAGCATCAACCCGCTTCCACCATGGTTGGGGTGTCGGCGCTGGTGATGAAACCGCTGCTGGTAGAAATCGAAGCCACCGCAGTAGTGGAAGCCTGACAGCTAGTCGCCATTGACCGGGCGATAGAAAGGTTTGCGGGTCTTAACCTGATCCAACAGCGACCAGTCGCCCTCTTGCACTGCATGACCTTCGGGAAACGGTGCGCGATCCGGTAGCGCTAACGAGGCCAACACCCTGCTGTCCTGATAGTACGCTTGCACAATGTAGATACTCAGCAGGCGATAAAACGACCGATGGCGGCTATCTAACTCGAGCACGCGCAGTAACTCGTCAGGGCTGAGAGCCCGTGGGTCGCATTCTTCGGACAACTGTTCTACCCCTGCGCGCATGCGCTGTTGATGCTGTTGTAGCCGCACTAATACCTTGGCGATAATCGCCGCATCGCCGGCCCCTGGCACATCGTAGGTTGCGTCCGCGCTGATTACCGCGTGAGCGATGGCCGTTATTACGGCCGCTTCATGGGGGCTGTACCACGCGTCGCTGGCAATAATTTCATCACTCATACAAAGCC
>NHET02000092.1 GCA_002170355.2 Gammaproteobacteria bacterium TMED92 | reverse complement strand
GGCATATGAATAAAAAAGTTACGGTCACGCCCGCCCGCTTCTAACAACATAACCGTGGCGTTGCTATCCGCAGAGAGGCGGTTAGCCAGCACGCAGCCCGCGCTGCCTGCCCCAACAATGATGTAATCAAATGACTGCATTGCGAAAACTCCCAAACACCAATGATGCAAACCTGCCTGACTGATCCGCGAACCGCTCAACGGCACCAGCTTAGATCCAGGCGCGCTATATTAGCCTAGTCACATCGAATTCGCCGACCGCTTCTATGTCNCGGGAGTGATGTTGTGCTCTCATCTCACACAGTAGAGGCTTGCAACTGTTAACATTTTCTTGCTGCAATGCCGCATCAGTCTAATTCGCAACCAACGCCTGAACGGAAATGACCATGCTAAAGCACTNTCCTTTTTTTCCCGCCACNCTGATCGCCNTCGCGTTATTGCTNAGTAGCCANCTCATGGCCTCTACAGCAACACCGGGCANTGGCGCACGGGCCTTTGCGCAACTCGAGCAAGCGTTGCCNACACCAAACGTCTATCGCACCGCCTCTGGCGCTCCGGGACACCGCTACTGGCAACAGCAAGCCGATTACGATATTGAGGTGACACTGGATCCGGAGAAACGCGCCCTTAGCGCTAAGCAGCAGATTCGCTACACCAATAACTCTCCTGACCGGCTAGCGTATTTGTGGTTGCAATTGGACCAAAATCGNTTTGCTGAAAACTCTTTGGATCGGCGTTCAAGAACCGCATCATCGCAACAGGATCGAATAAGTTTCGATCGTATGCGTGCTGAACAGTCTTTCGCCGACACAGCGCATGGTTACAGCGGNCTTACGGTAACCAACAGCGCGGGTAAGCCACTGCCTTTCACNGTCATTGATACCATGATGCGCATCGATCTACCCAAACCACTGGCGCCACAGAAATCCGTTACTTTCAATGTGCAGTGGCGCTTTAACATCATCGAGGAGGCCGCAATCGGTGGTCGCGGCGGCTACGAACACTTCAAACAAAGTAGTNCCGATATTTTTTTCCTAGCTCAATGGTTCCCCCGCATGGTCGCCTATACCGACTATGCGGGTTGGCAGCACAAGGCGTTTCTGGGGCGCGGCGAGTTCACGCTGGAGTTCGGCAATTACAACGTCGCAATCACGGTACCCAAAGGCCACATCGTTTCCGCTACTGGCGAATTGAGCAATCCCAAGGAGGTCTTAACGGCAAAACAGCGCCAGCGTCTGGCCCAGGCGAACAGCCAAAAGATCACCTTCATTGTGACGCCAGAGGAAGCGCTGGCGAACGAGCAGCAGGTACATCAAGGCGATAGAACCTGGCGNTTTACAGCGGCAAACGTCAGAGATTTCGCCTGGGCTTCGTCAAGCAAATTTATCTGGGACGCGATGTTGCACGAACAACCCGGCGCGCAACACGAGCGCGTGTTGGCGATGTCATTTTATCCGAATGAAGCAGAGCCTATTTGGTCCCACTATTCGACTCAGGCTGTGTTGCATACGATGGAGGTTTACTCTCGATTTTCCTTTGATTACCCCTACCCAACCGCCCAATCGGTAAACACTTGGGAGCGTGGCGGGATGGAGTATCCCATGATCACTTTCAACGGTTATCGCCCGACCCCGGCAGAGGTTGATGCAAGCAAAGCCGAGGCCGCTGACGTCGCCGGCGATGCTCGGCCGACCTACTCTCGGCGTATCAAGTACGGGTTAATAGGCGTCATCATCCATGAGATCGGTCATATCTATTTCCCCATGGTGGTGAACTCTGACGAACGCATGTGGACTTGGATGGATGAAGGAATTAACACGTTCCTAGAATACGTTGCCGAGCTAGAGTGGGAGGAGCAATTTCCAGCCTTCGGCGGCAAGACAAATATTCTCGACTACATTCCTGACTACATGACATCAACGAACCAAGTTCCAATCATGACGCAGTCNGACTCAATACTGCAGTTCGGCCCTAACGCCTACTCCAAACCNGCAGCCGCGTTAACTGTTTTGCGCGAAACGGTTATGGGCAGAGNAGCTTTTGATTTCGCCTTTCGCACTTACGCCCAACGCTGGAAATTCAAACGCCCGACGCCGGCAGATTTTTTTCGCACCATGGAAGACGCGTCTGGTGTCGACTTGGACTGGTTCTGGCGCAGCTGGTTCTATTCCACCGACCACGTCGATATCGCCATTACTGACGCCCGCCAATACCGCATCAAAAGCCTTAATCCAGAGATAGACTTTCCTCTAGACAGACAACAGCACAGTCGCTTGGAACCTGCACCGATCATGCAGCAGCGTAACGCCGATGCTGGCCTCATAACACGCCTGCAACGATATCCAGAGTTACGCGATTTTTACAACGACAATGATCAGTTCACAGTATCGAACAAGGACCGCAACGACTATCGCAAGGAGCTCAACAACCTTGATGATTGGCAACGCGACGTGTTGCAGCGTGCTCTGGACGAACAGCCATACCTGTACTTCATTGATTTAGAGAATATTGGCGGTGTGATCTCTCCAGTGCCGCTAAAGATCTACTATGCAGACGGCGCCGCAAAAGAGCTGATGATACCGGCAGAGGTGTGGCGGCGTGATGCACATAAAGTCACCTATCTGCTGATTGAGGCCAAAGCGGTATCGGGATTTTCGATCGACGAAAGACATCAGACCGCGGACGCGGACTTCTCGAACAATTCATTTCCGCCGAAAATCGAGCCATCCAGACTTGAGTTATACAAACGCAAACGCTCAGAGCGAAACCTAATGGCCGACATGTTGGTAGAACTGAAACACGGCGATGACAAGGCCAACGATGCTGGAGCGGCAATGCCGATTACCGATCAAGCAGCTACGCAGAACTGACTAAGTGCGCAACGCCTATCGAACAGCCACCGCCGTGCTGGTGGCTCTTAGCCTTTGCACATGGCAGCAAATCCACGCTCATCGACAACCGGTAATCTGGNCTGACATCGTCATGCACAATGATCAGCACAGCGCCGACATTACCCACCGCATTCATCGGCACGATGCGATCGCCTGGTTGCGTGACCAAGGCGAATCTCAACCGAGCCTTGCAAACCTTCGGCAACGNGCCAAGATTGCTTTACACGCAGCTGCGTCCACCCTGCTCTGGCAAGACGACGNCNAGCCGGTGGAAATTGAGATCGNCGGCGCTGAAGCCGAAGGCAACCATGTCTTCATTTACCTGCAGACGGGTAATACACCTCGTCCCATGATTAAGCTCAAAACCAGCGTGTTAATGGGCTTCAATACAACTCAAACCAATCGCGTTAACGTCGATACCAGTCGCTATCGTGTCTCTTTTGAATTCTCAGCAAAGACNCCCGCGAAGATCATTNGCCNCCCTGACTAGCTGAAAAATTCCTTGAGGCAAAAAAAAGCGCCGCTGAGCGGCGCTTTTTCCATTGATTCCAATCAATGTCTACAACCTAACCATCTCCCAGGGTGTAACGCAGTCCAATCTGGAATACACGACCCAAGGGGTTATGGGTGTAGGCGTCATAGCCCTGTTCATGTGGCGTGAGTGGCGCTCTCTCGTCCGTCAGGTTCAATACTGAACCCGTGATCTTGAGCGCACTCTCCATCAAATCGATNCTGTAGTGGGCATCAAACGANAGCATTGAATCAATGTCAGTGAGACCTGCAACACCGTAAGCGGTAGAGGACTCAGCAACGTCCATCGCGTCGATGTAACGCGCATAGATTCGTGCATTTTGAGTGTCGTTTGACCAGCCAATCCAGCCATTGATTTTGAACTTCGGCATTGAACGAACTTCAATCGGCAAAGCCGCCGCGCGTACGTTGTATTTGCCTACCGCGTCGTACAGACCGCCAGTTTGCGTGCCGTCAGACGCCAGTTCACCGGCCACATCGTAGGACAGGATGTAATTGGCGTTAGCACCAGTACTGATCATGCCAAAGTCCATCGGGATCTGATAATCAACCTCAACATCAATACCGTCGGTCTCAATGTCATCACCGTTAATCAGTTCCGTGACGATCTTATTTACTTGGCCCAAATCATTTGTGACTAGGTCAGCACAGGCGCAAGTAGCCGCTTCNCGACCAAACGGTCCACCCAATGACATATTGTAGTAGTCAATAGTCATNGTCAGGCCTTCCATCGGAGCAAGAATTGCACCAATGTTGAAGTTATTAGACTCTTCCGGAGCCAGCGATGTTGGTACCGGTGTCTCGATCGACAGGTACTCGCCCAGCGGCGCGTAGAGCTCTAATGAAATCGTNGGGTTGTTTGGCAATACAGGAACGCGGAATACTTGCTCATAGGAGGCACGTATTGCGATCGTATCGCTGATATCCCAGCGACCTGCGATCTTTGGTTTGGTCACNGCATCTAGATCGTAGTCCTCGTAACGCACACCAACTTCTACATCAAGTGAATCGGTAAGCGGAATCGCAGCCTCTGCGAAAACTGCCCAGTTCACTGTATTCAAGTAGTTGTATAGCGATACNCCCAGGAAGTGGAACGGAGAAGGCTGTGCGCCGTCAACCCGGTTATCACCAGTGGGGTTGTACTCAGACTCATAGTAACGATGTTGTCCACCTACCGCGAAAGCAACATTGCCGACACCAGTGTCAATGGGCAACTCGCCGCTGACTACCAGATCTGTTACGAGGTAGCTATTTTCAGTGATACCAGCAGAGCGGCCAGTGAACCAATCNCTTACGCTTTGATCGTTATACAACAAGCTACCTGGAGCAGCCGTAGCGCCGGTGCCTGCTGGATTAAACCAATAACAACCTGCGCTTGCATCACCGCGGATAGCATCGTTGTCAGATGAATTCGGGGTTTCACTCACTCGAGGGCAGTTTGGGCCACCAATACCATTGACCGCTTGGTCAAAACGCTCGGTAAGAACGTCATAACCACCNACGTCAGAATCTGCTTCTGAGTAGGTCACAGAGANGTCATAGTTCAAGCCGCCAGTCGGTGCAAAAGGTAGCTCACCACGGACACCGCCCATTACCCGCATTGAATGATGCACACGCGGGAATTGCACCGCCGGACCTTCGCCTGCAAGTGAACGACCCCACCACAGCGCACCGCCAGCCGCGGTAAAGGCTGCAGACTGAGCCTCAGTCATGCCGTTTGCCATTAGATCCGCAAGTCCTGGATTACTCAGTGGAACGAACGTGAAGTAGTTAGCACCCGGATTCGTTGGCGGATAGCTCGGCGAACCCTCATAAATGGTCTCTAGCTTAGACCACAAAAATTCGCCATAAACTTCCATGGTGTCAGAGACTTCAAATTTGGTTTGCGCAAGGAACTTTAAGCGCTTTTGCGGATCAATAATGTTCGCAAACGGAACATATGTGTAGCCACAGCCACTCCATGTATTTATCCGACGTTCGATCGCGCTTCCACCATTGCCCCAATCTTTGCCACATTCAGGGTCAACGACTTGATTACTAGTATCGTAGTTAGCTGGGGTAAAGGTTCCAGGATTACCGAAAGAGGAGATCCCTAAAGGCCACGCACCAAACATGTGGTCAACTTGCCCGTGCTCATAGACATTCAGCCGATCTCGATTCTCGTATTCAAACGAGACAACTAGATTAGCGTTATCCGACGCGGTACCCCAGATCACACCAAGGTTTTGGTCGCCGCCTTCGCTGTTATTGATGAATGCACTATTGGTCGCAATTTCAAGGCCTTCGAACTCGCTACGAGTGATGAAGTTCCACACACCCGCCATAGCATCTGTGCCGTAGGTGACAGAGCCACCATTCTTAAGTAACTCGACTCGCTCCATAGCAATCGTCGGAAATGCACCGATGTCTACAACATACTGACCGCCCTTACCGACGCTAGCGCCCGTCACGACCATACGCTTGCCGTTCATCAAAACCAGCGAGCGCTCAGCACCAAGGCCACGGATATTGATGTTCTTCAGACCCGTAGCAACGCCAGATCCGGCGTACTGCTCGGACTGATTAAGCGTGCCCGACATAGCTGGAGTATTACGAATAATCTCCACCATTTGCGGGCTGCCCTGCTCTTCCCACTCTGACCGATCGTATACGTCGACCGGATTTGATTGCTCCTCAACCGCTCGCGCTATGTAAGATCCGGTAACCACCACTTCTTCGATCATCTCGTCGCCCTCTGCCTGCGCAGAAAGCGGAAGACCGATTAGAACGGCGACGGTCAAAGACAAAGCCTTTAAGCGTATTTTCATACTCGTCATATCCTCTCCTAAAACCTTTAGATAAAAAGACTCCCTGGCGTCCACTAAAAGGTGACACCGTTGAAGAATTTATCACAAAATCTTCATATCTGGAGAAGTTATGTATCTTTTTGTTGCAAAAAAATTTCTCCGCACCAAAAGGGAGCGTTGGTGCCGGTTTTCTCGGATTGTCAACAAAAATTCATGAGCAATTGTGTTGCTAAGACCAGTAGCGCCTGCCCTAACAACCACAAAACGCCTAAGATTGTGCCAACACAAACTTGAGCAGGCCCATGATTTCGCGCAAGCTATCCATCCNATATTTTGTTTGTCTTCTCGCGCTAGCAACGCAGTCTAATGCGGCTGTCGGCGTCAGCACTGAGCAAACCGNCCACTCTCCCGTCATAATGCTGTCTTTGGATGGGTTTCGGCACGACTACATCTCGCGGGGCTATAGCCCAAATCTCGCGGAAGTAGCAGCCACAGGACTGACTGCTACGGGTTTGGTCTCAGCTTTTCCAAGCAGCACCTTCACCAATCATTACTCGATCGTCACCGGCCTATACCCAAGCAACCACCGCATCATAGGCAACACCTTTTACGATCGCCAAAGGTCTGAAACTTATCGAATAAGCGATCGCAATACGGTGGAAGATGGCAGTTGGTATGCTGGCAATCCACTTTGGGTAGCCGTTGAGGACGCTGGCGGTATCGCAGCGAGCTACTTCTGGGTTGGCACAGAGGCCGACATTAGGGGNATTCGTCCGACCCACTATCGGATCTATGATGGTCGAATAGCGAACTCTAGGCGGGNAGAACAAGTGCTGCAGTGGCTTTGGTTTGCCAGAANCAGAGNGNNCAAATTTTATTNNCCTGTACTTTTCCGATGTGGACAGCGCCGGCCACAGTTTTGGACCTGATAGCAAGCAAGTGAACGCGGCGATCCGTCAGGTGGACGGCGATCTCGGCCAATTACTTGACGGACTAAAAGCCTTGCCCTTCGCCGTCAATCTCATAGTCACCTCAGACCACGGCATGTCGCAAGTCGACCCGAAGCAAATCGTTTACCTGAGCGACTGGATTAACNNTCGTGAATGGAATCAAGAGTCCAAGATCATCAGCGGCGGCGCCTATGTCTATTTCTATAGCAATAACAATGAATTAATNAGTACTTCTCTAACTCAACTGAGAAACGTGCCAGGGCTGCGAGTGTATCCTAAAGGTAAGTTTCCAGCAGAAATCCACCTCGGCGACAATGACCGAACTCCAGATATGATCGCAACCGTCAATGCGCCGGGCTACCTCATTGTTGCGCGACCTCTCGGCGGTAAGCCTAACCCACCTGCCGGTGCGCACGGCTATTTGCCGTCGGTGACTCCGTCAATGCAGGGGATTTTCATTGCACAGGGCCCTGGGGTAAAGCCNGGCCAACTAACCAGCCTGGCGAACATTCATATCTACCCTTTTGTAATGAGTCTACTCGGCTTGGACATTACCGAGCCAATTGACGGCGACCCCGAGGTGCTGGCGCCATACTTAATAACATCGCAATAACGGTCCGATATTTGAGCTAGGCGACCGCTGGAGTAGTCAGCCAGCGCCTCAGCGCCAGCCAAAGCAGTGCCCTGCTCGACTTCAGGCATCATCCGCTGATTTGGCCGCCGCGTTGGTGACGGCTCTGATAAAGCCCATGAGTTCAGCTTCGAGGTCATCCCCCCACGCTCTCGGCCAAGCGCTGTGCAGAGCAATAACCAGATTGTGCCGCCGATCTATCCAAATGATCTGACCAAATACGCCCTCGGCAGCAAAAACCTCTGGCGCCAGCAACCACCATGAATATCCATACCCTGCGAAACCCGCAGAGGGCTGAGTAGATGCGCGCATCCAATCGTCAGGCAGCACCGACTGCCCGTTGGGCAACTTTCCGTCNCTCAACGCAAACATACCGATGCGAGCGTAATCACGCAGAGTGGCGCTGATGCAACAGCCTCCCACTTCTGCGCCAAACTCAGCATCCAACAGCCAATTGGCGTCACTTTCCATGCCAAAGGGTTGCCAGATTTTGGCCGTTAAGTAATTGCTTAAATTGTTGCCGATGGCGCTCCGTAGCAACGCACCGACCAAGTTGGTCTCACCAGTGTTGTAGTTGAACGCCTGCCCCGGCTCGGTGTCACGCACAAGCGCATTCATATAGCGATACAATGGCATACCACCGAGCGGCGCAACAGCGACGTCAGACTGTGAGTCGGTATATTCTTCGTTCCACTTGACCCCAGAAGACATTTGCAGCAGCTGCCCCACAGACACATTCGCGTAAGCACCACCGCGCAAATGAGGCAAATAGTTGGTGATTGGGTCATCGACACTGGTGATGTAGCCATCTTTGATGGCCGCGCCCACCAACATACTCACCACAGATTTAGTGACCGAGAACGACACCCAAGGCATTTCGGCGGTGTGGCCAAGTCCATAGCGCTCTAACAACACCGCGCCGTCTTTAACCACAATTAAGCCGGCCGTGGGCAACCTTTGCATGAACGCGTCTGCGCCCCCGGTCACGGTGTGGTTTTTGCCTGCGTGCTCGAAGCTGTAGGTAAACGGCACAACATCAAGGTGTCGATCCGCAGCTGCGAGCGNCATCATNGCGCCCCGCGGTTGCGCCAATATCGTGCGCGTCGGAAAAATCTCCGCCATCCGAGGGTAGCCAAGACGCTGCTGCTTTGGTGACCAAAACAGAATGTTTTTGCCACTAAAACCGTCTTGCAACGCCGGTAACTGGGCGCTGGCAAGCTCGCAGCAAAACACGCTTAAACTTAACATTACACCCACCAGCGCTCTAATCATCGGCATCCGTTTTTCCTCCTTTATGGCCACCATGTCGTCTATGCAGCTGCGCAACTGCGTGATGGATTAATTTTGCCATTATGCAATCGGCAACCCGTCCGCTACCGCGCTATCAGGTTGCAACAAGGTTACCGTACCGCTGCCGTCCATGACCCCAAGAACCAGGCATTCGCTCATAAAAGGGCCGATTTGCTTTGGCGGAAAGTTCACCACAGCAATCACTTGACGCCCTATCAATTGCTCCGGCATATAGCGATCAGTAATTTGCGCGCTAGTTTTTAGCTCCCCTACCCTGTCACCGAACCAGATCCACAGTTTTATCGCTGGCCTGCGCGCCTCCGGGAACGGTTCTGCGCGCTTCACCGTACCGACCCGTAGATCTAGGCGTGAGAAGTCCGCATAGCCGATGCTTGTTTTACGTTCCATACTTTGCTCTGAGATAGTAGCCATAAACTATTGATTGAAATGAGAATTTAATACTAGCAGCACGGGGCCACTGGCCCTTGCAGTGAGCTTCTTTTTCACGCTTCATTCATGAGTCTGCTAGCATGATGCCCCGCTCGGTGTCGCAGTATCACTCTGCGGCTTTGCAAAGCCAAATCACAGTGAGGCGATCATGTTGCGAATCCTTTGTCTGTGTACTGAACTCTTGCTCACTTTTGGCAATTCTTTTACCCACCGCTGCAGCTTGATTGAGAGCTCAACGGCAAAGCGCAAATCACTCAATCCGTTCGCTCGTGCAGCCGCCAGCTCGGCCGCACCCGGGGTCGTTGCTGCGACCAACAGTGAGACCCGTAGCAAACTAATTGGCTTGTTGCAGATTGCTGGCATCATACTGGTGATTGCCCTCGCCGTAGTGGTCTCTCGGGCGCCGTCTACCCCTGCTGCAGGCGCTACTGTACTAAGTCGGCCCAACTTTGTTAGCGAGTTGACTCAGGTACGGGTAGCACAACCGTTAGCCCAGCCGTTTCAGATTTCCGTTGCCGCCAACGGCAGCATCAGTGTTCGCAACTACGTTAACCTGTCACCGCAGGTTAGCGGCCGCGTCGAGCGCATTGCACCCGGGCTACGCGCCGGCGGCGAGTTTTCTGCAGGCGAAACGCTACTGGTACTAGATCAAGAGGACTTCAAGTTACGACTTGCGCAGGCCCAGGCCGAGGTGGCCTCAGCGCAATCGAACTTGCTGTTACAGCGAGCGAAAAGCGACGCGGCGACCGCCAACTACGCGTTACTGAATCCGGGCAAAATAGTGCCGCCACTGGTTGCGCTGGTTCCGCAAATTGCCCAAGCCAAAGCCCAACTGGCCGCCGCTCAGTCACGAGCCGATGCCGCTCGACTGGATCTTTCCCGCACGCGATTTAGCCTGCCATTTGATGGCAAGGTTACCAACAGCAGTGCTGAGGTGGGCCAGTTGCTTAATGCCGGCGCCGCTTTCGGACAGGTCTATGCTGTAGACGCCGTTGAGTTAGTGGTGCCGCTGCCACCGGATGATTTGGCGCTAATTGCTCCCGCAGTCGGACGCAGCGTGTCTGTACAAGACGGACAAACCACCCACCAAGCAAAGATCGAGCGAATCAGCGCAGAGTTAGACCCGCGCAGTCGCTTCGCTAAAGTTTTCGTCCCCATAGCTGCGAACTCGGGACTTCAGCCAGGTACATTTGTTGATGTAGCGATCGCCGGCAGTGCATTGCCCGACGCCTTGCAGCTGCCAGAATCTGCGACCCAAGCCAACGGAAGCGTGTGGTACGTCAAGGACAACCAACTGCTGCGCCACGATCCTGTGGTACTGGGTCGCAACCAACAAGGATCAATCATCCAGCGCTTCGACTATGCCCAGGGCATCGTATTGGGCGCGGTTCCCGGCGCCGCTGCGGGCCAACAGGTAGCAGTGCTAGGCGCTGGACCTTAACCAGAAAGGCACCGGGCATGAGTGAACCAATAGCGGACCACGACAAGCGCCATTCTGCAGGCCTAGGCATTATCGATTACTTCAGCCGCAATTCTGTGGCTGCGAACTTAATGATGGTGCTGCTGCTGCTTGGCGGCTTGCTTGCCGGTCGCAGCCTTACGTCTCAGGTTTTCCCGACTATTGATCCTGGGTTGGTAACCGTCACGGTGCCCTATCCCGGCGCAACGCCAAGCGAGGTCGAAGAAAGCATCACTCGACGCGTTGAAGAATCGGTGCTCGGCATAGATGGTGTGCAACGCGTAACCTCTCGAGCTTCCGAAAATGTCGGTGTCGTCACCGTTGAGTTGAAAGATTTTGTCGACGCGACACAGGTTCGCGACGATGTTGAGGCCGCTGTAGAGCGGTTAGCAGACTTCCCACCAGAAGAGGCTGAACAGCCCGAGGTTGAACGGGCTGATACAGTGAGCGATGTTCTGACACTNGTGGTGGCCTCGGACCAAGACGAAAAGTCGCTACGGGTGGCTGCACAACGCCTTGAGGCCACGTTATTAGAAATGCCTGAAGTAACTCTTGTNTCTATGTTGGGCGCGCGGCCTTACGAGATCGCAATTGAAGTGCGCGAAGAGACGTTACGGCGCTTCAATTTGAGTATTTCTGAAATCGCCGCAGCAGTGCGCTCATCATCAATCAATNTGTCTTCGGGAGAGTTGCGCACGGCTAGCGGAGATCTGCTGCTACGCACGAACAACAAGGGCGACCGCGGCGAGGATTTTACCAACATCGTGTTGCGCTCAGATACAGATGGCAGCATCTTGCGCCTAGGGGACGTGGCGAACATTCGCGACGGCTTCGCGGATGTGGACCTTATTCAGCAATTTAACGGCCGCCAGAGTGTGTTCGTAAAAGTGCAAAAATCAGAGGCCGAAGATGCGCTGACCATTGCCGCTGCAGTAAAGGCCAGATTAGCGACCTACGATTCAGAAGCCGGCGTTGACATTGCAATCTGGGATGATCAAACCGAGATATTGCAACAACGACTAGGTCTACTCATTCGCAACGGCATTCTTGGCTTCGCCTTAGTGTTTTTGTTTCTAGCCATAATGCTCGACCTGCGCCTTGCTACCTGGGTCGCCATGGGTGTGCCGATTTCTTTTCTTGGTGCCGTGATGTTCTTCGCGCCTTTCGATGTCAACATCAACATGATTTCGTTGTTCGGCCTGATCATTGTGCTTGGCTTGGTCGTCGACGATGCGGTAGTGGTCGGCGAGAACATTATTTCCGAGCAAGAATCTGGCGGTCAAAACCACGCTTCTACTCTGCGTGGCGTGCGAGGTGTACTGAGTCCTGTCACGGTAGGCGTACTTACTACGATGGCTGCCTTTGCCCCGCTGCTGTTTGTCACCGGCACCTTTGGACAGATCCTAGGCTCGGTACCGATAGTCGTTATATTGGTGCTGACCATGTCGCTGCTCGAGGTCTTTCTGATACTTCCCGCACACCTTTCCCACGGCGGCGCGTGGAGTCGCGGCGCGCTTAAAACTTTTCAAGACGCAGTCGCGGAACGAGTCACTCATTTCCGCGACGCGCTGCTGGTGCCGGGCATCAAACAGGCCGTAAAACACCACTACCTGACACTGCTCGGCGGCATTGGCATGCTGGTAATAGCGGGCATGTTAGTGGCCAACGGATCCGTGCGCTTTATCTTCTTCCCAGAGCTCGAATCGGACAGCATCCGCGCCACCTTGGAATATCCTGTTGGCACACCGTTCAACACCACTAAGGCGGCAGCTGAACGTATTGTTGACGCCGCTTACGCGGTTAACGAGAACGTTGGTGGCAGTTCCTTCAAAGCCGTCAGCGTTACCATTGGCGGCCGCTCAAGCACCAGCGGTGGCCCCGGCGGTGGTGGCCGTCTTACTACAGCGTCGAATCTTGCCTCGGTCGAAATACAATTGGCCTCAGAGCCACAACGCACCCTATCGGCACAACAACTAGAGCGACTTTGGCGCACCGAGGTTGGAACCATTGCCGGTGTTGAGAGATTGTCTTTTGTTGCGGACTTTTTCAGCTCTGGGGCGGACGTTGAGTTCGAACTCGCCCATAAAGACGAAGCAACATTGTTCCGCGCCGTCGATGCGATGAAAGCAGGTTACACTGCAATCGACGGGACCTACGACATCCAGGATTCCTTCAGCCTTGGTAAGCGCCAATACGATATCAGTCTGACTCCAGCTGGAGAAGCAGCCGGCTTGACTCCAGCAATGATCGCAAGCCAATTGCGTGGCAACTTTTTCGGCCAAGAAGTGCAACGCATTCAACGCGGCCGCGAAGAGCTCAAGGTCATGGTGCGCTATCCATACGCACAGCGACAAAGTGTGCGGGATTTGTACAACGCGCGAATACGTCTGAGCGACGGTACCAAAACACCACTGAGCACGGTCGCCAACCTGACGGAAACGCGCAGTTTTTCCAGTATTGACCGCGTTAATGGCCTGCGCATTGTTACCGTCTCCGCAGAAGTAGATTCCGACATAATCACACCGACTCAAGCTAATGCTCGGGTGAGCAACCAACTCATGCCCACTATCAAAGAGCAATTTCCCGGCCTACAAGTACGGCTCGCAGGCGCTGGCTTGGACCAATCTCAGGATCTGGCTTCTCTGGGTCGAATGATGACTGTTGCCATGTTGGTTATTTTCTTGCTGCTGGCGTCGCAACTGCGGACCTATACGCTGCCATTTGTGGTGCTCGCCGGGGTGCCCTTTGGCGCCGCAGGAGCAGTGATCGGCCACTTCCTGCTTGGTTACAATATTTCGTTTATCTCGATCTTTGGCATTGTCGCCCTCAGTGGTGTGGTCATAAACGACTCGCTCGTGCTGGTAGATCAATACAACCGTCTGCGATCGCAACACAACATGGTACCGGCGGAGGCAATTGTAGAGGCGG
>NHET02000123.1 GCA_002170355.2 Gammaproteobacteria bacterium TMED92 | reverse complement strand
GCTTTTGCATTGCTCGGTATTCACCGTCGTAGCGGTACTCGAACGGGTTCTGCGGATTCAACGCAAGTTGGTACAGGGTGAAGCGTTTTGCTGTCGACACCGTATGTGTCCAGGCAATGTCTTTATTAAAGCCTATGGCAACGCGATTAGTCGTGAGCAAACTCGCTCCCATGACATCCAGTTCGCCGGGCAGCGTGAGATGGATCATGTGAAAGCGCGACGCTCCGTGCCATGGATAGTGCGGATTGCCGAGCAAGATGCCACGGCCGCTCGCGCTCAAATCACGCCCGATCGCAATAGCATTGCTGCCCATACCGACTGGTAACGTCCACTGCGCTTGAGCGAGATCGGTTGGTTGAGGTTCGGGCGAGGCGTCAGCTATCTGCTTTTGAAAACGCCCCAGCCCGTAACGAATACCAACGCCAATGGCTAGCCGCACCAGATCCGTTTCGGTGATCGGCCGCACCCACTCCGCACCAGCACAGCTTGCTGGCATAGCGTCTTTATGATCTTGCAAAAAACGATTATATCCAGCCGCGTAGCCAGCATTAATTTGCTTTGCGCGGGCGCTCTGTTGCTGGTTGTACGCGCTGAGTTTGGTGTCAGTTAAAATCGCCTTGTGAAAAACATCGCTTTGCAGGTTGCCACCGTCAGCACCAAAGTGCGCCGACAAGTTGCCGTTGACCATTTGCACATCCTTGGCAATAACGCACACTGCGTCTGTAGCCGTGGCGTAGGCGAAACCAAAACCGAGGCTACCCCAGTCGTCGGCTTTAACATGAGGAATGCCGTAACTCGTCCATCGCAACTGCACATCGTATTGATGCTCGACTTGTGGCGACGCCCCACACCCCAGCAGCAGTCCTGTCAGTGCCGCTACGCTCAATCCTCTGAACACTTGTTCGCCTCCTATTCTTTTACCGACCTTTACCCACATTGCTCAGTTGGCTTATGCCACCACACCCTGTTCGGTCATTTGTGTTATCCGCTCCGCACTAACGGCGAACTCCCGTAGCACCTCTGCGGTGTGCTCACCATGATCGGGACTGGGCCGCGACGGCTCTAGGCGTTCGCCATCAAACCGCGCCGGGGACTTAACTACGCGCATATTGCCCATAATCGGATGTTCTATAACCGCAAGTGAATCGTTAGCCGCCAATTGCTCCTGCGCCAAAACTTCTTCATGGTCTAGACAACGAGCACACGGCACGTCAGCGGCTTGCAATTTTTCTATGATTTCGTCAGTGGTAAATTGCAAGTAGGCAGAAGCAACGAGCTGCTTAAACTCTTCTAAATTCGCTACTAATTTTTCGAACGAGTTAAAGCGGTCGTCGGCAAGCAAATGTTCCATTCCTATTGCGATCAGCGAGCGCATTTGCATCTCATCAGTGCCTGCTGAAATCGTCACCGCGCCGTCCTTGGTCAGTGTCAGCTCGTACAACAGGTCAATCAGCAACGGACCNCGCTCATGNTCTGCGTCCAGCAAGGTATGGTTTTGAAAGCCGTCGGGAAACACAAAGAACAAACCGGAATCCAACATCGATAAATCAATGTGTTGACCAGAACCAGTCTTTTCGCGCACATACAATGCGCAGGTTACTGCCTGACAAGCCGTATAAGCGGTTATTTTGTCGCAAATTAGCGTCCGAAAAAACGCCGACTCACCGCCCCTGCCTTGAGTCGCGGTCAACCCGGCATGGGCTTGAATGATGGGATCNTAGGCTGGCGCGTTGCCCAATGGACCTTCTTTGCCAAAACCAGAGATGGCCGTGTAGATTAAGCGCGGATTCAATTCGCGTAGCGCCGTGCTACCAAGATTGAGCTTATCCATCACCCCGGGCCTAAAGTTGTGAATAAAAACATCNACCTCAGGCACCAGTTCACGAATAAGCGCTTGGCCCGCAGCTTCTTTAAGGTTGACCCGAATTGATCGTTTGCCGCGATTACAATTAGCGAACAACGACGAGATACCGCCNTTGTTAGCGCCAATGTAGCGCATGGGGTCGCCGACGTTCATCGGTTCGACCTTGATCACCCGCGCGCCTTGTTCTGCCATCATCATCGCTGCAAACGACGCNGTGATCATGGTCGAGAACTCCAGTACTGTGATTCCCTCTAATGGCTTCAATTTCCCCCCCTTTGTTTTTTCAGGATTAAAGCAGTGCCCTAAATATAACCCCTGCTAAATCAATCTACAGTACGGCCCCAGCGTCTGTGTCAGACAAAGCAATCCGGATTACCAAAGTCGAACGCCGTTACCAATCTACTCTCGGCTCCGACGAAAGGGCGCGTGNCATGCCAAAAGTAACTCGGGAACAGCACTAACTTGCCGACCTCTGGGAGCACTTCGGCATCTGCAGGCAACGGATCTTTGGTTGCAAATGGCGGTTCGCCAAAAACCAACTTACCCGCCGANTNATCGTCGGCGAACGTGGTCGGCACATCGATGTAACAGGTGCCGCTGTACCAACCTTTCGAATGCACATGAGATTCATGGTAGGTCTCAGCGCGAGCTTTTATCGACCAACTGGCGTGCAGCATCGGTTGCGCAGGTCGGAACAGGTTAAGCGGATGCTGCTGGGGCAGACCAAGGGCTGAGAGCTGGTTAAAGTAGGCTTGAGCCTCGGCGTCAATACGCTGACTCAGTTGGGTAACTGCTGCTTGCCGAGACGCAACAAACAAGTTGCCGGCAGTTTGTGTACCTGAACGCACCGACTGTAGCAGCGGAGAGTGGCGCATAACGTGCAGTGCGCCAATTTGTTTCGACAGCGTCGGCCAATCTAAGGTCGACAGTGAATTTGGCGAGGACTCGGTCAAATCCACGGTGTGTAGCATGGTCGCGTAGTTTACCAACTGCTGATAACGCGGATCTCCCAGACAGCGTAGTGCTGTCACCAGCATAGCAATAAAGTACTGATCTGCTGGGTATTGCTTATTCAACGCCATGGCCCGCGCAAGCGCCTGGTCATATTGGCCTAACGCAAAGTACGCCAAACACATGGCCTCTGTGTGCGGTTCGTCGGTACTGGCGGCTGTGGCCAAGTCCAACACTTGCTGATGTTCACCGTTGTGTCGCAGCACACTCATCTGTCCCCACTCCCACAGCGCATCGCGACGATAACGCGCCGCGTACTGGTCGAGTAATGCGCGTGCCGCATCGTGGTTGTTTGCCACCAACAGGCGCGTCAAATAACCGCGAAATAGCGCTGGATTGTGGTGCTGCCGCCAAGCGCGTTCGAGAAGCTCAAAAACATCGCCTAACTCCATCTCATGAATAAAGTCAGCGGCGATAAAGATAGTCTCTGGGTCGCCATTGTGCTCATGCAAACCCTGAATCATCTTCGCAGCAGGCTCCGATTGGCCTGCGTGGATATACGTCAACAGTAGCGCTTGTTGCACGGCCGCCACCTCTGGATGTTTACGCGAGTAGGCCTGCAAAAGCTTTTGCGCCTTTTCTAACTCTCCTGTGTGTAGCGCTAAACGGGCTAACCGGTATTGGGCCGCGTCATCCAAATCTTTGTTTTTGAGCAACTTTTCGAACTGCTGCTGAGCTTGGGCATAGTGACCGAGCGCCGCGTCACAGCGCGCTTTTAGCAACTTAGCTTGCGATCGCGTTTGCGCTGTCTTAACCCGCAGCGCCGGTTCCAGCGCNGCCAACGCCGCTGTTACTGCACCAGCATTAAACAACGCGCGCGCNTATTTGTAATACAACGCTTCGTCGGCACGCCCGCGCTTTATCAATTCTCCATAGATCGCAGCGGCGTCTCGGTCTCGCCCCATCTGCGCGCAAATGTCCGCCCGCAAGTTCAAAGACTCGNCGAGCGGTTCGCGCCCCGCATCGANNCGCCCGAGCATGTCCAACGCTTGGGCAAAGCGCGAGCCAGACGCGAAGGCTACCGCTGCGGCGAACAATGACTTTGGATCTTTAAGATGAGGCGCAACCTCAGCAAATAAACGACACGCATCTGCCACCCGCCCTTGCTCTAAAGCCTGCACGGCGTGACGCTCGGTAACAGTATTCACAACAAAGTCGTCGTCAGCATACGCTGGGCAAAAGTGGTATCAAACATCAAAGGTCTCAAGTCATGCCAGTATTTTTGATCACCAAAAGTTTACGCTTTATTTAGTGGCGACGGCAGTCTGCGGGCCATGTTTACGAAATTGCCGAGGCCTGCACGTGCGGCGTGCAATCAGGGCTATACTGCGATCCGAAAATTGCAGTACCGAACANAGGAGGGAGTTAAATGGCACCAATACCAAAAGGTAGTAGCGTCGCGGTGACTGGCAGCGCTGGCTTCATCGGCGGTTGGGTGGTACGCGGCCTACTGGACAAAGGCTATCGCGTACGCGCCTGNGTGCGGGATGTAAATGACAACGCCAAGACTGATTTTTTGCGCAACATGCCGGGTTATGCGTCNGGTCGGCTAACACTGCACTCTGCGGACCTAGATCAAGCCGGCTGTTTTGATGACATTTTTGCGGGTTGCCAGGGTGTTTGCCACGTCTCCCATGTCAGCGACTACGACGATGATGACTACATGCGCGGCGTTTGCGCGCATGTGATCAACAGCATCAACCAGTCTGGCTCAGTAAATCGCGTCATCGTAACTTCGAGCANTGCAGCGATTATTTCTGAAGCTGATCTCAAGGAACTGGTACGCCGACCGGTGTTTTACGAGGATCGCTATCCAGACGAGGCAAGCCCAAAGCGAACGCCTGAACGAGGGCAGGGTTATTCCATTGGCAAAGTCACTCTGGAGCGGATGTTCACCGAGGCGGCCGAAGCTAATGGCAACTGGGATTGCATTCGCGTCTGCCCGGCCGACAACGTCGGTCCTATTCTCGCCGCACATCAAAAAGACAAAGGACCATGGCAACACAACATCGAAATGATGCTGTTAGGCAAGTACTTCCAGAATGGCGCTTACCGGCCTTGGATGACGGTGGATGTNCGNGACGATGCAGAGTGTCATATTCGGTTGCTTGAGAACGTCAACGTTGCCAATGGCGACCGCTTTATCGCCTGGTCAACAGACACGCGCAATGTTGAAGATGTTTGCGCATCAATCGATCGACTGCTNCCGGAACTGGGTCANGCAACNCCGCCGGTGACCGACCCGTTTCCGGAGCGTATCCAAGCGCGAGAACAAGAAATGCGCGACATCTGGGCGCAGTGCGAACTGCGTAACGATCGCATTCGAGAAGTTACGGGTATGCGCTTTCGACCCTTNGACGAGTCGATCAGAGATTGTGTTGAGTCGCTACTGCAAGTCGCCAAAGTGGAGCCGGTATTGCGCGAGGGGTTTAGTAAGCCAAGCTAAGCGACGCCAGCGTCGCCACCTTAACGCGCTGTTTTTGGCAGCCGTAATGCCGCAAAAAAACCGCAGCCACTGACCACTGCGGACAACACAAAGACATANAAAAAAGTTCCGCTCTGATCGGCAATGGCGCCGCCAATTGGCGGTGCNGTGGTCTGCGCAATTCCAAATGCGAGTGTGGCAGCGGCAAAGCTTGGCCCATAGTCTTCAGAACTGGTGTTTTCTACCACATACAGAGTAACCAACGTCGGCAGCGCCGCGAATAGCATGCCAAGGCCCACGCANGCGGGTAACGTAATTGCAGGCACCCCACTGAGCACAATCGCTACCAGCAATGGCCACAGGCCAAAGCCAAAGACTAGGGTTTTACGCACCGTTAAACGCTGCGCGACGGCAGTGAACAGCGGCCCGCCAAAGATCATCGCGCAGCCCATAACCGAAAACGCAAACGAAGCGTCTGCGGAGCTCCAGCCACTGTCGTCCTCTAGCCGCGCGGTTATGAAACCCATCACTAACAAATACATAAAGCCGAAAGCTGAATAAACGACCAACAGTGGTACCCAGCCGGGCATACGCGCTAACGCAGCGAAACCGCCAAGGCCACCAGCGCTCGACGGCGCGTGTTGCTGATGACGCACCACAACCAGGATCACGACCAGTAGCACCACCGCNATAGCACATTGAATTTGATAGACAAGGGACCAGGCGCCATCGCCCTGGTTAGAACGCAANGCCCCNCTCAGCACACTGACAAACATAACGCCAACACCGATGCCGGAACTCATCAACCCCACGGCGATAGAGCGCTTATTCGCGGGCATAGCATCGGCAGCTATGACCGGTGCCGGAATCCACAACAGCGCACCGCCAATTCCCGTTACAAACAGCCCAATAGCCAGTATCCAAGCAGACGTTGCCACAGCGGCAATAGATAAACCCAGNGTGGCAAGCAACAGNCCTGCGCGCATGATTTGGAGTAACCGCACGCGACTGGTCAGCCACGCNACTGCTAGTGTCGCGAGTAGGTATGCGCCTACGTTGGCGGCACTAATAAAGCCAACTAGGGTATTGCTAACACCCATATCGTCGCGAACGGCCGGCAACAAGATACCGAAGCTAAACCGCCCGAAGGACTGCCCCACCGCAGCAGCCAAAGCGATCATCAGCACAATCGCCCAGCCTCGACGGCCAGCCCGGACTGTCGCGGTTTCGCTATTTTGCGAGTTCATACTTGTCTGCGAACCAGCGAGCGCTACGAGTTAACGCTTGAGCGCTGGACTAACGTTCTTGTTGATACAGGCTTTCAAACANCTCATAGCTGTCCTGCATCAGTCCTTGACTAGGTTTTGCGCCGTCACCGGCGAATTCCATATGGGTCTTTAAGTCAGCAGCGTACTGGCGCCATNGCCCCTTTTGCTTGCCGTTAGGATCTCCATNGGTTGCAAAGTTAACCCAGTAGNCGGAAATCTGCTCGGCCAGCGCTAAATCTCGCGCTGCATCAAATTCTGCNGTNTGCNTTACATTGTTAAACGCATAGACAATCTCNGCGGCATGAAACGCGCCTAATTCTGGACCTAAAGGTTGATGGGTGAAGTAATACAAATAAGCAGGCACCGCATGCTGTACNGACTTGCTCGCCCAATGCTGCATGNTCCAGCCAAAGCCGGCGTCCGAGGAAAGCGCCAGCACCGAGCCGCGAATATCATCACTCGGATACAACGCCTGCACCTTTTCTGCAGCGGCTCCAAAACGTTGCCGTAACTGTTTTTCATAGGCTTGGGAGTTGCCGGGCATGGTGCGTAACGCGCCCAACGTAGTGCCTTCTTCAGCGTTGTAGCCAAGCATGACTGGCACCTTGTTAAACTCGCCGGCGGCGAAGAGCTGATACAGCTGCGCCGGAATGATCTTGCCATCGACGATGGCACGGTGAGACCGTCCGTCGTCTGCTTGCAAAACCTCCGCGACGTCTAGCTGGCGCATAGCCGCCAAAGATTCCACCCCCAACTTTTGCTGCAGCGCAATACCTCGAGACTCAGCCGGGCGCTCACCGCTGCGCAGTGCTGTGAGCTTTCTGAAATTACCACCACTTTGACCAATGGCCCGGTNNANCGGAAGAGCACACTTTAGCGTCTGGGGAACTGACGAGCTGATTGACACTCCATGCCCCAGCTGACTCACCAAAAATAGTCACATTACTCGGATCACCACCAAACGCCGCGATATTGTCTTGCACCCAACGCAGCGCTTGAATCTGATCAGCAGTGCCATAATTGCCAGAGGTATTGGTAGACGTTTCTGCACTCAACTGGGGATGAGCCAAGTAGCCAAGCGCTCCCAAGCGATAGTTAATGGTGACCAAAACCACGTCTTTTTTCGCCAGCTCTGTGCCGTCGTATGTGGCCGCGGAACCAGAGCCACGGGTTAACGCACCACCGTGAATCCACACCATAACCGGCAGTTTCTTGTCCCGCGGCAACGATGACCAAACGTTGAGGTAGAGACAGTCCTCACTCGTCGGTTCAGAGGCTCGCGCAAAAAACGAGCCCTCTGGGTAAGGGTGCTGCACACACGCGGGGCTGAATCGGGTGGCGTTGCGCACGCCTTGCCAACCTGGATGAGCTTTGGGGTATGTCCAGCGCCGCGCGCCGGTTGGTGGTACCGCATACGGAATACTCTTAAAAACTGATATCGCGCCAGAGCGCTCGGATGTTGCACCCATCAGCTTGCCACTAGGGGTGGTCAATTCCTGCGCGATAGCGCCCTGCACAACAGCCGTCAACAAAATGATTCCAACGCGCAGCATGGTTTGCCTCCTTCCCCAGTCATTGTCCACAGCGAGTTAGACTAATGCACTGTGCACCTCTGGTACAGGAGCAGGGCACGCTTGACCATTTGTCACCAATACTTTTGCAATGCCAACAGATAAGAGCGGCGCACAAAAAGTGCGCAAGCTCACGCAAAACTGAGTCGTGATTTATGCCAGACTTGGTGCGGATGCCCCGCTACTTCTTGCCCAAACTAGGAGCTTTTATCATGATCAAGCTGCACGGTTTTTCCTCCAGCAACTACTACAACGTACCGAAATTAGCGTTGCTCGAAAAAGGCGTCGAATTTGACGAGGTATTGTCGTATACCGGCGTTGGCGCAAAGTACAAACCTGAATACCTGGACAAAAGCCCATTGGGTAAAGTCCCAGCGCTTGAGACCTCAGAGGGTTACATCAGCGAATCTCGCGCCATTCTCGACTACATAGAACGTGCCCATCCGAGTCCTAATTTATTGCCGAGTACGCCGTTTGGCGCTGCAAAGGTGCAGGAACTGGCACAATTTATTGAACTCTACTTTGAGCTTGCGGCAAGACCTATGATCCCTAATCTGCTGTCTGGTACCGATCCAAACCCTGCGGCGTTGCAGCACTTTGAGTCCAATATGGTTAAAGCAACCACTGCGCTAGCAAAACTTTCCAGCTTTGAGGCTTTCGCTTACGGCGATCAATTCACGCTGGCAGATATTGCAGCTATCTTGAATCTGCCCATCGTGCGCAGCGTCGGGAAGCGCTTTCTGGATCGA
>NHET02000061.1 GCA_002170355.2 Gammaproteobacteria bacterium TMED92 | reverse complement strand
TTCATGCAAATGTTGGGTTCTCGCCGTATTTCTATTACTCATCACTGCGATCCAGTAAGTCAAAACCCTGCCCTGGACGGCCTATTCCTAATCCGGTGATGGTGACGCTGCAGCCTTATGGCGGTGAGCTAGAAATCAAGATTCCGGTTCGTATTAAACACAATGGTTATAACTGGATGTGGGACGCGGTTTAAGTCCAGTGCGTGTAACGCTTATTGGGAGGGGTTGTTTGCGGATTGGGATTGCTGGGGTGGCGTTTTAATCGCCGACAAAGCGCATTGACAAATCCATGGGCAAGATGGTTTTTGTTAGCTCGCCGGTCGAGATGAAATCCACTCCGGTTGCGGCAATTGCGGCGAGGGTTTGCTCGTTGATGCCGCCGGAGGCTTCGAGCTTGATTTTTCCTGCCGCTACTGCGACCGCAGTCTCGGTGTCTTGCAGGCTGAAGTTGTCGATCATGGCGATGTCTGCGCCAGCCGCTATTGCCTCGTCCAGTTCTGCTAGGTTTTCCACTTCTACCTCAACGGGCTTGTCGCCATGATCTGCTCGAGCCGCAGCCACCGCTGCGGTAATGCTGCCGGCCGCCGCGATGTGGTTTTCTTTAAGCAAGTAGGCGTCGAATAGCCCGATGCGGTGGTTGCTGCCGCCGCCGCACCTCACGGCGTACTTTTGTGCTAGGCGCAGTCCAGGGATGGTTTTGCGTGTATCCAATAATTTTGTTTTGCAGTCGCTTAATAACGCGGCGTAGTGGGCGGTGCGGGTCGCGGTGCCAGAAAGCAGTTGTACGAAATTCAATGCGCTGCGCTCGGCGGTCAGCAAACTAGCCGCCGGGCCTGCGAAGCTGAACAGTTGTTGGTTGGCGACAACGGCATCGCCATCGTTTACATGCCAGGTGACCTCTATGTCCTTGTCTACTTGTCGGGCCACAGCGTCGACCCATAGTTGTCCGCAGAATACTCCCGGGTTGCGGGTAATGATGTGGGCGATAGCAGTGCGCGCCGGGGGTATTAGGTTTGCAGAAATGTCGCCACTACCGACATCTTCGGCTAGGGCTGCACGCGCATTGGCTTGCGCAGCGGCGAGCAATATTTCGCGTGACATTTCGGTATTCATAGTCAGACGGTCCGTAGATAACTGATTGGTCGGATGATTAGATCGGCTAGCGTATCGGCTGTGGCCGCGTAGAATTATAGAGGCCTGTGGACGTTGGACAATGCATTTGCAGATTAATTCCGAGCATCGCTTAGACCAGGCGCTTTGGCGTTCGAGCGCGCACTTTGATGCGCGCCCTGCTGGCGCCGTGGCTGAGTTGATTGTGGTGCACTGTGTTTCCCTGCCGGAGGGCGAATATGGCACCGGCGCGCCTCAGCGGCTTTTCACTGGCCAGTTGGATTGCGACGAGCACAGTAGTTTTGCTGACCTTGAAGGCGTGCACGTTGCGCCCCACGTCATGATTGATCGCCGTGGCCAGATTGAACAGTTTGTTGCGTTTGATCAGCGCGCTTGGCACGCGGGCGTGTCTAACTGGCGCGGTCGTCCTAGCTGCAATGATTTCAGTATCGGCATAGAATTGGAGGGTGCGGTCGCAGACACTTACACAGACGCCCAGTACCGTGCGCTGATACTGCTTGTTATCACCTTGTTAAAGGCGTACCCGCAAATCGGTGCCGATGCTGTGGTGGGACACTGCGACATTGCTCCGGGACGAAAGGCCGATCCGGGACCAAATTTTGACTGGTCTAAGGTGGTGCTCGAATTGCACAAGCACCTGTCGTTATTCGTCTAATTGCCGAAGCACCGAGGGAGTGTGGTCGCGCACACGATCAGCTCCCTGGAGGTCAGTCAGTGGTCCACAAAGTCCGGCGTTTAGCTGCCGTTGAGGCGAGGCAATGATTGATCGAAAACGTCACCCACGACACGATATCTTAATAGTCGGTCAACAGAATTCGTGGCTGATAACTATGGTCANNACGCAACTCAAAGCTGTTTATTTACTGCGCACATCGTATTAGGAGCAAATANCGTGGCTGATCCGACATCCGATACACCGTCTATCCCAGATCCNGATCGACAAGCGCAGCAAGAATGGTACGACGCCTTTGATGACGTGCTGCGTTTTGAGGGTCCAGAACAAGCCTCACGATTACTCAGTGACCTAGCGGCACGTCTGACCCAGACGGGCGCTGCCTTGCCCTTTGCGGTAACCACGCCGTACCGCAACACCATACCGGCCCACGAACAAGCCACCATGCCGGGCGATTTGTTTATGGAGCGTCGTATTCGCAGCTTAATTCGCTGGAATGCTTTGGCCATGGTCGTTCGGGCAAACAATCGCCCCGGTGATTTGGGTGGCCATATTTCCAGTTTTGCGTCTTCAGCAACGCTCTACGATGTTGGCTTTAATCANTTCTTTCGTGCGCCAAACGAAGCTACCGGTGACGCTGGTGATCTAGTCTACTTCCAAGGTCATGCAGCACCTGGTATCTACGCTCGGTCCTTTTTNGAGGGGCGGCTCACGGAACAACAGTTAGACAACTTTCGGCGCGAAGTCGACGGGCAAGGTTTGTCTTCGTATCCTCACCCATGGTTGATGCCGGACTACTGGCAGTTCCCAACGGTATCGATGGGGCTTGGGCCACTGCAGGCAATTCATCAAGCGCACATGATGAGGTACTTACAAAACCGTGGTCAGGCGAATGTGGCGCGCCGCAAAGTTTGGGCTTTTTTGGGCGATGGTGAGTGTGACGAACCAGAAGCGTTGGGCGCCTTGGCGTTGGCGGGGCGAGAAAAACTCGACAATTTAATTTTTGTGGTGAACTGCAACTTACAGCGCCTCGATGGGCCNGTNCGCGGCAACGGCAAAATCATTCAAGAACTAGAGGGCTACTTTCGCGGCGCGGGTTGGAACGTCATTAAAGTGATCTGGGGGCGCCTTTGGGATCCGCTGCTGGCGCGTGACGTAGACGGTGTATTGCAAGAAGTCATGAACGAAACCGTAGATGGCGAGTTCCAAAACTTTAAGGCTAAGGGCGGCGCCTACGTACGCGAGCATCTTTTCGGGCGGCACCCGCAGTCGCTTGAATTGGTCGGCGATATGACGGACGAAGACATTGCTAAATTAAATCGCGGCGGTCACGACCCGTATAAAATTTACGCAGCTTATCGCGCTGCGGTAGAACACGAGGGTCAACCCACGGTCATTCTAGCGAAAACTGTAAAAGGCTACGGCATGGGTGACGCGGGGGAATCTGAAAACACCACTCATCAGGTAAAGAAACTAAATCTAGAAGAGCTAAAGCAATTTCGTGATCGGTTTGACGTGCCGCTGAGCGATGAGCAGCTAAAAGACATTCCCTATTTTCGGCCGTCGCAAGACAGCGCAGAAATGGTTTATATGCGCGAACGGCGCGCGGCCCTGGGTGGTTCCATGCCGCGGCGCTTAGTCGACAAGCAAACGTTGAAAATGCCGAAGTTGTCTGCGTTTGATGCGCAACTAAAAGGCAGCGGTGAACGCAAAATTAGCACCACCATGGCGTTCGTGCGGATTTTAGCGACCTTGGTGAGAGACAAGAACATTGGTTCGCGGATTGTGCCTATCGTGCCGGACGAAGCGCGCACCTTTGGCATGGAAGGCATGTTTCGGCAGTTGGGGATCTATTCGTCGGTGGGCCAGCTTTACCAACCGGAGGACGCCGACGCGCTAGCGGCCTACCGCGAGAGTCAAGACGGTCAGGTGATCGAGGCCGGTATTAACGAAGCGGGAGCGTTTGCGTCGTGGATGGCGGCGGGAACCTCCTACAGTAACCATCTGCACACTTTGATTCCGTTCTATATTTACTATTCCATGTTTGGATTCCAGCGCGTCGGTGATCTGGCCTGGGCAGCGGGTGATTTACAGACAAGAGGTTTCTTGTTAGGCGGAACTGCTGGTCGCACTACGCTAAACGGAGAAGGATTGCAGCATCAAGATGGCCACAGCCACAGCTTTGCCGCCACTATTCCTAATTGTGTGAGCTACGACCCAGCGTATGCCTACGAACTGGCGGTGATTATTCAGCGTGGCCTCGTGCACATGTTTGTTGAGCAGGCGCCGATGTTTTACTACATAACCGTTATGAACGAAGCCTACGAGCAGCCTGCCATGCCGGCTGGCGTAGAGCAGGACATCATTAAGGGAATGTATTGCTTAGAAAGCGATAACAGCACATCAGCTCGGCGCATTCGGTTGTTGGGCAGTGGTACGCTGTTGCGCGAAGCCTTGGCGGCGGCGGCGATATTGCGTGATGAATACTCGGTAGCGGTACAGGTTTGGAGTGTTACCAGTTACACCGAGCTGGCGCGGGATGTAGAAGATGTTAGTAGGTGGAACATGCTGCATGTAGATCAGCCAGCGCGCCGCTCTCATGTGGACGAATGCATGCAAGGCGCAGATGTTTGGCAAGACGCGCCGGTGGTAGCGGTTTCTGATTACATCAAGGCGTCAGTGGAACCCTTGCGAGGGGCGATCTCGGCCCCTATGCATGTGCTCGGCACGGATGGTTTTGGTCGTAGCGACACTCGCCAGCAATTGCGTGATTTCTTCGAAGTGGATCACCGCTACATTGCCGTTTGTGCCTTGGCTCAGTTGGCGCAAGCCAACGTTATTGGCGCTGACGTAGTGCAAGCGGCACACAAATCCCTAGATATAGAAGCAAACAAACCCAACCCGCGAGAGCGTTAGCCTTGGGCGTGGTTTTTACTTTCGACAGCAACGATGCAATGAGTAGCAGTACAAAATGGACATTTTAATTCCTAGCCTGGGAGACATCGAAGAAGTTGAGGTGATCGAGCTATGCATCGAGCCGGGGAGTTCAGTGTCTGCGGGCGATACCTTAATCGTGATCGAGTCGGACAAAGCATCAATGGATGTGCCGGCGGAAGTCGATGGCGTCATCGAATCCTTCGCCGTGCAAGTGGGTGACCGGGTTGCAGAGGGTGCGCTAATTGGAGTGATGACAACTAATGCCCCAGACGAGCCAGCAGCACCTGAAGCAGTAGCAGCGGACCAAACCGTGGAAGCGGCCACTGCGCTAGAGCCAGCTCAAACAGCCGGTGCTGTAAGTAATATCGAAATACTCGTGCCTGACCTGGGTGATATCGAAGAAGTGGAAGTCATCGAGGTCGTGGTGTCTGTGGGTGACGCCATCCACTTTGACAGTTTGTTAGTGGTTTTAGAATCTGACAAAGCGTCCATGGAGGTACCTGCCGAGCAAGAGGGCCGCGTGGTCAATGTGGCGGTCACCGTTGGTGATCGCGTGGCGGCCGGTGCTGTGATTGCCACAGTAGAGGTTAGCTCGGCGGTAGCCGAGCCACCCCAGCCTGTAGCGGCTGCGCCGATTGCAGCGGAACCGGCTCCTGCCAGGCCCGCACCCACGCAGCCTGTTGCTGAAGTCGTGGCTGCGCCAAGATCAGATAACGGTACCGTTTATGCAGGTCCCGCAGTCCGGCGTTTGGCGCGCGAGTTAGGGGTGTCGTTGGAACGGGTCAAAGGTAGCGGACAGCGTGGGCGCATTACTAAGGACGACCTAAAGACCCACGTTAAGCAGCAAATCACCACCGCGCCAACACAGGGCTCAGCGATTCCTGCAGTGCCTGCGGTGGACTTTGCGCGTTTTGGGTCAGTGCAAGAAGTTGCCATGACCCGCATGCAGCAACAAGTTGCTGTAAACATGCAGCGCAGTTGGCTGAATGTACCCCATGTCACTCAACACGATTCCGCAGATATCTCGGACCTGGAAGAATTCCGCCAAAGTCTCAAGGCCGAAGCCAGTCAGCGCGGTACCAAGCTGACACCCTTGGCCTTTATCATTCGCGCGGTCTGCCACGCATTAGCGCAGATGCCAAAGTTCAACAGCTCGTTGCATCCAGACAAGCAGCATTTAATTGTTAAGGACTACATCAACATAGGTGTCGCCACCAATACTGAAGAGGGGCTTTTGGTTCCGGTTATCCGCGAGGCAAACACCAAGGGACTTTGGCAGCTGTCCGAAGACATTAGTGATCTGGCAGCAAAGGCCCGCAATAAAAAGTTGGCATTGGACGATCTCGCTGGCGGCACCTTTACCGTTTCTAGCCTTGGCGCCATTGGCGGAACTGGCTTTACGCCCATTGTTAATGCCCCAGAAGTGGCGATTCTGGGTGTTGGCCGCTTGGCGACCCAACCGGTATGGGATGGCAATGAATTTCAGCCTCGGCAAATGCTGCCGTTGTCTTTGTCTTATGACCACCGGGTAATTAACGGCGTAGATGGCGGAGAGTTTATGCGGCTATTAACACGGCTGTTGGCAGATGTAAGACGCCTGGCGTTATAGTGGTTAGCTAGAGCGGGGGCCTTGCCATTGGGGCTCGTCTGGGTTGTCGGACAATTTACGCGCCTGCACAAATAAGTAGTCGCTGAGTCGATTCAAATAACGCCCCGCGAGCTGCAGACTATTCGTAGCCTCGTCCGCCAAATCTGCTGTGGTTTCTAAGACCGCCCAGACGTTGCTTTCTGCGCGGCGGCACACGGTCCGGCACAGATGACATTGGGCATTGGCTTGATTAGTGCCTGGAATCACAAATTCTTTTAAGGGTGGCAGCTCGGCATTACTGGCCTCGGTGGCCGCTTTAAGGGCATCGATGCGCTCAGCCAAACCTTGGGGTTGGTACTGACCTTCCATCGCAAGAATAGCACCAAGATCAAACAGCACCTGTTGCACCGCTTCTAACTCCGTGGCCAGAGCCTGGGAGCCCTGATTGCGCAACACACCGAGCAAGCTCGACAATTCGTCTACGCTACCCAGGGCGGTTATGATCGGCGCGGTTTTGCTTACCCGTCGCCCGGTAGCCAATGAGGTTGTACCTTGGTCACCGGTCTCGGTGGTTACGCGATTGATTCTGGACATGAGTAATGTGGCTCCCATACAAGCCTGCATGGTATAACGATTGCCACCGAGATCCAGCGGGAGAAAACTAAACCATGCCATCCTTTGACATTGTTTCCGAGGTCGATTTGCACGAAGTGCGTAATGCAGTAGATCAAGCTGTGCGCGAATTACGCAACCGTTTTGACTTTCGTGGCGTAGACGCAAGTATCGAGTTAGAGGAGCAAAGTATTTTGATCAGCGCGCCGGAAGAATTTCAACTTGGCCAGTTGAAAGATATTTTGCGCGACAAGATGACGGCACGAAATGTCGACAGCCGTGCGCTAACGCCTGGGAGCATAGAAGGGGCGGGTAAACTCAAACGCCAGACCTTTGCGTTGGCCCAGGGTATCGATAAAGACAATGCGCGCGAAATTACCAAAGTCTTGAAAGAATCCAAACTCAAAATCCAGAGCCAGATCAACGGCGACAAAGTACGGGTAACGGGCAAGAAGCGTGACGACTTACAAGCCGCTATGGCGGCACTGAAGGAGTCAGACATCGCTATGCCGCTGCAATACAACAACTTTCGCGATTGACCTTAAGTGAGCGACCTCGCAAACGACGAGCGTTCGTTTCTGCAACAGGTTCTGAACCGGCGCATGCTGATCTGCATTGCCACTGGCTTTGCGTCTGGACTACCACTGTACTTGCTGATTCAGTTGGTGCCGGTATGGCTACGTCTTGATGGCGTCAGCCTCTCCACCATTGGCGCTTTGAATGCGATTCAATATCTTTATGTGCTGAAATTTATGTGGGCGCCGGCGTTAGAGCGCTACTCGCTAACGGCATTTGGGCGGCGGCGCAGTTGGATGTTGGCCACCCAGATCCCGCTGATTATTTTGATCGCCTCGTTGGGGTTTTGGCAGGTCAGCAGTCAGTTGACGGTGATCGCGGTGTTATCCATTGGCGTGGTGTTCTTCAGTGCCACCCAAGACGTGGTGCTTGATGCCTACCGTCGAGAAATACTCGAAACCGAGGGCGAGTTGGCGCTGGGTAATTCTATCCACGTGCAGGCCTATCGCATTGCTGGGTTGGTGCCGGGTTCCTTGGGCATGGTGCTGATTAATGATGTGAGTTGGGAAATGAACTTCATCATCATGGCCGCCTTTATGGGAGTGGGTGTGGTCATGGCGTTACTGGTGCAAGAGCCCAAACAATATAGTCCGCCACCCAAGAGTTTGGCCGAAGCCACCGCCATACCTTTTAAGGAGTTATTTCAGCGCCGAGCACTGGGGCCAACACTCGCCATGCTGGCGTTTTTGGCGTTGTACAAGTTAGGCGACAACATGGCCACGGCATTGGCCTCACCCTTTTATCTGGACATGCAATTTACTACCGACCAGATAGGCGTTATCGCCAAGAACGCGGCTTTGTGGCCGTCCATCATCGGCGGTCTGTTGGGTGCCTTGGTGATTGTTAAGATCGGCATTAACAAGGCGTTGTGGATATTCGGTGTCATTCAATTGGTGACCATATTCGGTTTTGTATGGTTATCCGGCGCTGGTCCGGACCCTGTCATTCTAGCGTTGGTGATTGCCGGCGAATATCTAGGTGTTGGTTTGGGTACCGCAGCGTCGGTCGCCTTTATTGCTCGCGAAACGTCGCGCATGGCGGTGGCGACTCAATTCGCCATGTTCACTGCATTAGCGTCCTTGCCCCGGGTTGTCGCGTCCAGTNTCAGCGGATTNATTGTCGANAGCATTGGTTGGACCAACTTTTTTTACTTNAGCGCGTTGCTGGCGATTCCCGGCATGGTGTTATTGATTTGGGTTGCACCTTGGAACGCGCCGCAAAGTACTGAACCAGGCTCGGCAGATCACCAATAAAAGTTTTTTAACACGGTCTCGCCGTTAAAAGTTACACCTTCGGCTTTGAGTCGGTGTTTTTGTTCAAGCATTCGAGCGCTGCCACGGGGCGCAATTTTGCGACTGGCATTCACAACTCGATGCCAAGGCAGGCGGGTGTCTTTGGGTAGTTTCCNAAGAGTTGAGCCNACGTACCGAGCGTAGCCTGGCAGCCCNGCGCGTTTCGCNACATCACCGTAGCTAATAACTCGGCCACTAGGAATTTGCGCCACCACCTGCCAAATACGCTCGGCTTTACTGACGTCTTGATTTGTATTGAGTTCACCCGCANATTGCAGCTTAGCGACACAATTAGGTGACTCCATGCCCTGGCTCTTGTTGTTCTTTTTAACACCCATNATNGAAATGTATCTGTTAATAGAGGTGGCTGGCTATATNGANGCNTGGCCGACGATCGCCCTGGTGATGCTGACAGCGGTAGTGGGTGTTGCACTGCTGAAGCGGCAAGGATTAGCGACCTTGACCAGGGGCATGCAGCGCGCGCAGCAGGGGCAAATGCCAGCAACAGAAATGGCGGAGGGAATTTTATTGGCGGTGGCCGGTGCGCTGCTGATAACACCAGGTTTTGTTACAGACATTGTGGGTTTCATCTTNTTGTTTCCCCCTAGTCGAATAGTCATCGCAAAAGCCCTGATGAGCCGAGTTGTCATGAACGCAACGGTGATGAGTGCNNATCAACCAGGCGCTGCCAAAACACAGCAGCGCAATGGAGCCGAGAATGGCACAGTCCTTGATGGTGAGTTTCGCAGCAAGGATGACCCCTAAAGCCGAAAGCATTGCGTGCCAGCTATGCAGGCAATCTTCTTGGTGAGGTCACCGATGCCGATCGCCTAAGCTCAGACCCCNTTGTTACACCAGGTTTGGTGTAACGGACGGGAATCTGCATATTGGTCTTGAATATCCGCAAAGCGCCCCTATGATAGCGNCCTCGAATTAGCACTCCCATCGAGAGAGTGCTAGGGAAGGGGGCGACGTGAAATTGTGCAACGTCGCCGAGATGGGGTGACACAGTCCGGCGGATTGCCCGCGTTCGGTTTAACCCCGGGAAGTAAAGTAATCCAAGCCATTGGAACAATTGGGAGACCATAGTTAATGAACATTCGACCCTTACACGACCGCGTTGTCGTGCGTCGTTTGGAAGAGGAAACCACCAGCGCTGGTGGCATCGTGCTTCCTGACTCTGCAACTGAAAAGCCCTCACAAGGCGAGATCCTCGCTGCAGGTCCGGGCAAAATGACTGACGGCGGTGATGTACGTCCGCTAGACGTCAAAGCTGGCGACAAAATTATCTTTGGCCAGTACGCCGGAAGCACGGTCAAGATCGACGGAGAAGAACTCCTGATCTTGAGCGAAAGTGAAATCTTTGGGGTGTTAGAAGGGTAGACCTTCGCACTTAAGTTAAGAGAAGAGGAAATAAGCGATGAGCGCTAAAGATGTAAAATTCGGTGATGACGCGCGAGTATTAATGCTCGAGGGTGTAAACGTCCTTGCCAACGCTGTGAAAGTGACCTTAGGTCCCAAAGGTCGGAATGTAGTTTTAGACAAAGCATTTGGCTCACCGACCGTAACAAAGGACGGTGTCTCGGTTGCGAAAGAGGTCGAACTCAAAGACAAGTTTGAAAACATGGGTGCACAAATGGTCAAAGAAGTGGCCAGCCAGACTTCTGACGAAGCAGGCGATGGCACCACCACTGCGACGGTATTGGCCCAAGCTATACTGCAAGAAGGCCTCAAGTCGGTTGCCGCAGGTATGAATCCAATGGATTTGAAGCGTGGTATCGACAAAGCTGTTGCTGCTGCGGTTGAGAAGATTCAAGGCATGGCAACCCCATGTGAGGACTCCAAGGCTATTGCGCAGGTCGGCACCATCTCTGCCAACAGCGATGCAGCGGTAGGCGAGATCATTGCCGAAGCCATGGAAAAAGTTGGTAAAGAAGGTGTTATCACCGTTGAAGAAGGTTCTGGTCTAGAGAACGAACTCGACGTGGTAGAAGGTATGCAGTTCGACCGCGGTTATCTCTCGCCATACTTCATTAACAACCAAGACTCTATGGCGGCAGAGCACGAAGATCCCTTCATTCTGTTGTGCGATAAGAAGATCTCTAACATTCGCGACTTGTTACCGTTGCTCGAAAGCGTGGCCAAAGCAGGCCGCCCGCTGGTAGTGATTGCCGAAGACATCGAAGGCGAAGCGTTGGCAACATTGGTTGTTAACAATATGCGCGGCATTGTTAAAGTTGCGGCAGCCAAGGCGCCTGGTTTTGGCGATCGTCGTAAAGCGATGTTGCAAGACATCGCGATTCTCACCGGTGCTACCGTTATCTCTGAAGAAGTTGGCCTGACCTTAGAAGGCGCGACACTAGAAGATTTAGGTACTGCTAAGCGTGTGTCCTCTACGAAAGAAAACACCACCATCGTCGATGGCGCTGGCGACAAGGACGACATCGCAGGACGCATCAAGCAGATCCGCGCTGAAATCGAAGATACTTCATCCGATTACGACCGCGAAAAACTGCAAGAGCGTTTGGCCAAGTTGGCTGGCGGTGTGGCTGTTATTAAAGTGGGCGCGCCGACTGAAGTCGAAATGAAAGAAAAGAAAGCGCGTGTCGAAGACGCGTTGCACTCTACTCGCGCGGCGGTAGAAGAAGGTGTTGTACCAGGTGGCGGTGTTACTTTGGTGCGCGCTATCGAAGCTGCACAAACGGCCCAAGGCGACAACGAAGATCAGAACGTAGGTATTGCACTAGCGGTACGCGCCATGAGCGCGCCATTGCGTCAGATTGCTGTCAACGCAGGTGTTGAAGGCGCTGTAGTGCTGGACAAGGTGGCAGCCTTGGATGGCAACGAAGGCTACAACGCGGCAACCGGCGAATATGGTGATATGTTGGCTATGGGTATTCTCGACCCAGCTAAGGTAACTCGTACAGCGCTGCAAGCAGCTTCATCTGTAGCGGGCTTGATGATCACCACCGAGGCGATGATCAGTGAGATGCCTGATGAGGGCGGCGCGCCGGCTGGAATGCCGGGCGGCGGCATGCCAGATATGGGCGGCATGATGTAAAGCGATCGTTGATCGTAAAAACCCGGCTTCGGCCGGGTTTTTTTTGCTCGTCGTGCTTATACGGTTTTCTTGTGAAGCAGGGTCTTAAACGTCCAAGCTCTGGTGCCAGGGTCGGGGTTTAGCTATCCTTGCCATCGGTTTTTGGATTAACAACAGGGGATTCCATGGAACTACTAATCGAATACTTAGCGCGCTTCGGTCACGTCATCGCCGGCGTAGTTTGGATCGGCATGTTGTACTACTTCAATTTTGTGCAGACAGAGTATTTCAAAGAGGCAGACGGCGACGCTCGGGTTGACGCTTTTTCGAAACTCGTGCCGCGCGCGTTGTGGTGGTTTCGTTGGGGCGCCATGTTGACGTTCTTAAGCGGTGTTATTTTGCTCGGCTACAAGCATTCTGGCCTGACCCCAGACATCACCCTAGGCGCGACGATGGGAACGCTGATGTTTTTGAACGTATGGCTAATCATTTGGCCGAATCAGCGCATTGTTATTGCCTCCAACCAAGCGGTCGCGGCAGGTGGTGAAGCCGATCCGGCAGCGGCTGGGGCAGCACCTAAGGCTGCGTTGGCGTCTCGGACCAACACGTTGTTTTCGATCCCAATGCTGTACTTTATGGGTTCTAGCGCACACTTTGCGATCAATGGCAGCATCAGCGCTAACGGCACCGCATTGGGTATAGCCTTGGCGATCATTGCGGCCTTAGAAGTTAATGCCATCGTCGGCAAACAAGGGGTGTTAACCACANTTAAGGGTGTAATCACCTCTGGTTTTGTACTTACGGTAATCCTGGCGGGAATCCTTTACGCCCTGTAGCGCTGCTACACAGAGGGGCCAACCAGAACTTGCGTTGGCCCCACGATCTCTCCCAGCTAATCTGAGGTGTTATGAACAACGACGCCGATCACTCATTGTCGACAGAGCCCGGCGACTATCGGCCCGGTGGCGGACGTCGGCCGCAACGTAGCCGCGGATCATCAGACAGCGGCCGCAGTCTGTTCACCAACTCCATAATGGCAATTTTAGTCGTCGGTCTGGTTGCGGCGGGTTGGTTTATTGCCAATCAACAGCAAATGCTGGCCGCCGAGCAAGCCCGATTGTCGAACGCCAACCAGCGATTGGAACTGCTCGAACAGCGGCTCTCGGCCACGGACACGGCGTTGTCTCAGGGCGGCGAGGACACTATGGAACAGATCTCGTTTTGGGAATCAGAAATCCGCAAGCTCTGGAATGTGTCTAACGAACGCAATCGCGGTTGGATCAAGGACAATCAAAAAGCGGTAAAAGGTCTGGACCAAACTGTAACCGCGTTGCAGTCATCCGCGCGCGACCTGAAAGCCGCCACAGCTCGGCACGAAGAAGCGTTCGAGCAGCAGACCACGTTGATTGATCAGATCACCAGTGTNGAAATTCAGCTGCAACAACTCGTGCGCGCGCAACAGGATTTGGTGGATAAGGTGAATACAACGAGNCAGGCGGTGGCCAAATTGCGCGCCAACTTGGACACCCAAGTAAGTGAAAACACCGAGGCCATCGCTGCGATCGATGCCTATAGGATTGCAACAAACTCTCGTTTTAGAGATCTAGAAAAACGCATAGAAGCCTTGAGCGCGGCACTCAACCCCGGCTCTGTAGGCGAAGAATAGAACGCGTACCGGGAAAAGCTAGTAGCTTGCTCCTAGGTGCTGCTTAGCCGGTCGATAAGCTGATCTTTTTCCAACCATACGCCGCGCATCCATTGCGCTAATTTGGTTTTGCGTTGCACATCGTCTTTGGCTTCGGCGAGCTCCGGTAGTGGAAGTTGGCGTATATCTATNCGGACTTCACGGCACTTTCCCTGCAAAAACTCCCAAAACGTTGGAACGCCGGTAGGATAGACCAGGGTTACGTCGACGATGGCGCTTAAATGGCCTTCCATGCCCTGCAGGACATAGTCCATTCCGCCTGGCTTTGGCCGCAACAAATGCCCGTAGTCGCTGTTTTGGCGATGGTGTTTCTCTTTGGTAAAGCGCGTGCCCTCGACAAAGTTCAACACGCTGGTTGGATGGTTTTTGAATCCCTCACAAGCCTTAAAGACATTGTCTCGGTCAACATGCCGCAATTCAGAGTTGGCACGAATTTGGTCGCGGCTGATACGTTTGACATACGGGAAGCCAAGGACATACATGGCAACGCCAATGAAAGGAATCCAAATGAGTTGCGATTTAGTAAAGAATTTGAGTGGCGGGATTTCGTCTAACAGAAATGTTTGTAGGAGTAATATGTCGGCCCATGTTTGATGATTACAGATAACCAAATACCACTTGTTTGGGCTGACCATTGTTTGATCGTGCCATTGTACAGTTACCTGTGTGAGCCGCAGTGTGCGAATCATTCGACGGTTCGAACTGGTCCACCAAATGAGGATTTTGTCCATTTTTTGCTTGAGCTTGGAGCGCGCGACGCCACTAGTAAAATTGAGCCGAAAAGCCCACCAGGCCAGTACAACGAAAACACTGACAGTAGCGATCAATAAAGCAATACACGCCAGCACACCTTTAAGAAAATGCATAACAATCCTGCAAAGTATCGTCAGCAACATGGTGGCANCGTGCGTGNACCGCGGCAACTTATGAAAACAACAAAATGGTTAACTCTTGTTGCGATGTGTTGGCTGGCGGGTGGTTGTGAGTCGTTGCAATTTTATCATCAGGCTGCGCTNGGACAGTTAGCCTTGTTGCGGCAGAGTAATGCGGTGGACACGCTTGTGCAGGACCCAGCTACCACGCCACGATTGCGAGAGCGCTTAGTCATGGTGCAAGCCATGCGCGACTTTGCAGAACAACAACTGCTGTTGCCGGTAGGTGATCGCTATCGGCGGTTCGTGCAATTGCCTCGCGACTATGTCGTGTGGAATGTTTTCGCCGCGCCACCGTTAGATATGCGCAGCGAGCTCTGGTGCTACCCATTGATCGGTTGCGCTCCGTACCGTGGATATTTTGCCAAAGGCGACGCCGACGCATTGGCCAAGCGTTATGCCGAGCAAGGATTCGATAGTTATGTAGGCGGTGTTTCCGCGTATTCCACTCTGGGATGGTTTAATGATCCGCTGTTGAGCAGCTTTATTTTCTACAGCGAGCCGGCATTGGCGAATCTTCTGTTTCATGAACTTGCGCACAGTAAAGTTTGGGTGGCAGGTGATGTTGCGTTCAACGAAAGTTTTGCCAGTTTTGTAGGGATTCAGGGCGCTCGGCGTTGGCTTGCGCGTAATCAACGTGAGTTGGGTGCTGAGCAGCTGGCGCGTTGGCAACGTCGGCAACATGAGTGGCAGCGCTTTAAGACGTTTGCGTTGGCGGCGAAAGCGGACCTTACCAACCTTTATCAACAACAATCTGGAAACAGTGAGCAGCGTCTGCAGCAGCGCGAACGCGTACGCTCATNTTGGCAAAGCTGCTACCGCCAGCAGCGCCNGCAACTTGGTAATGGACGCTTCGATGGATTCATGGGTGAGCGTTTCAATAACGCGTTTTTGCTGTCGCTGGGGACATATGNAGATTGGCAAGGGGCTTTTGCCCAGGTGTTTNCTGAGGCTGCTGGTGACTGGTCGGTGTTTTTTTTGCAGGTGCAGGCACTCAGCGAGTTGTCGGCTAGCGACCGGTTAGCTCAAATGCNCAAGTTGCAGCAACGCCGCTTACTGCAGCAGCAAGAAACACAAGACGCTGATCACCAAGGCGCCGAGCAAGTTGAGTGCCAGCCCTTCGCGGACCATGTCTTGAATTGAGAAGCGCCCAGTAGAAAACGTTACGACGTTTGGCGGCGTGGCCACCGGCAACATGAATGCGCAGGATGCGCTCATGGCCGCAGGAATCATGAGCAATTTGGGATCAATGCCGGCCCCCACAGCAGCGGCCGCGAGTATGGGCATAAGTAACACTGTGGTTGCCATGTTGCTGGTAACTTCAGTCAAAAATGTCACCGCCAAGCAAATCGTCGCGATCATCAACAGGATCGGCAGGTTAGCCAAGGTTTCTAAGGTATCGCCAATCAGCGCGCTGAGTCCGGAATTTGTAAACGCTGTCGCAATGGTAATGCCNGCACCGAACAGCAGNAGCATGCCCCAGGGAATGCGCTCTGCGGTGGCCCAGTCGAGTANCCGTAGCGATTCGCCGGTGTCGGGATCGCGGTCACCGTTGGGAATAATGAAAAGGGCGATCACTGCGAGAAAAGCGACCATGGCGTCGTTACTGTAGGGCAGTTGCAACCATTCAGACCAACCACCGAAAGGCCCGGTTCTGGTTACCCATAATATCGCCGTGATCGAAAACACGGTAAACACGCGTCGCTCGCCAGTACGCCAAGCACCGATTTGTGGCACCGCAATCTCACCACTGGTAGACAAGTTACGAGTAATCCAAAAGCCCGCAATTGGCAGCAGAATGAGTACTACGGGCAGCGCCCAGAGCATCCATTGACCAAAGGATATGGTGCTATTGCTTACTTCGTTATAGACGCCCATAAAAACCATATTGGGTGGCGTACCAATAGGCGTGCCAATGCCGCCGATACTTGCAGCATAAGCAATGCCCAACAGTAGCGGCGTCGCCAGGCGCTTATCCTCAGTGCTGTCTAACGCGGCCAACGCCACAGGCAACAACATGAGGGTAGTAGAAGTATTGGAAATCCACATACTCAAAACAGCGCTGGCGAACATAAATCCCAACACCAGACGGCGCGGACTGCTACCGCCAAACAACCGCACCATAAAAAATGCAATGCGCCGATGCGCACCGCTGCGCTCAAGTGCGGTGGCGAGCAAAAAACCGCCGAGCATGAGCAAAACCAATGGGTTGCCATAGGCAGCGCCCAGTTCTTTCGCGCTGATGATGCCGAACATGGGAAACAAGGCCATGGGCAGCAGCGACGTTGCGGGTATTGGAATCGGCTCAAAGATCCACCAAATGACTACCCACAGCGTGATGCCTAAAGTCAGCGCAGCGGTCAGGTTAGAAGTGGCGAAGAAAAAACCGCATGCGGCGAGAAATGCGACCACGGGGCCGAGCAACAGGGCTAAGGATTTTAGATTGAGGTATGGTTGCGTCACACTTTCGAGGTTATCGGACATGGCGAGCTCTTTCTATTGGTACGACCTGGAAACATCTGGTACCGACCCAAAGTGGGACCGTTTGGTGCAGGTTGCCGGGCTGCGCACTGACGCAGAGCTAAATATTATTGGTGACGAGCTCAACACCTTTGTGCGCCTTGCTGACGACGTGCTGTTGAACCCGGATGCCTGCCTCGTTACCGGTATTATGCCGGAAACTCTGCAGCGACATGGCATACCTGAAGTGCAAGCGTGGGAGGAAGTACTGCGCCGGTTCACGGTGCCAGAAACCTGTGTGGTGGGGTACAACAGTCTGCGTTTTGACGACGAGTTTGTGCGCTATGGATTGTACCGTCACCTTTTTGATCCATATGCCCGAGAATGGCAAAACGGCTGTTCGCGTTGGGACATTCTAGATCTGGTGCGGGCGACTGGTGGCCTGCGCCGTGACGGTATAGCGTGGCCACATACGGAAGACGGTTTACCGGTATACAAGTTAGAAGAATTAACCAAAGCTAATGGCATCAGTCACAGCAACGCACACGACGCGTTAGCAGATGTGCATGCAACCATAGCGATGGCGCGACTGATTAAGCAGCAGCAACCAAAGTTGTTCGATTATTACTTTGCTATGCGCAACAAGCGCGCAGTGCGCGAGGTACTGGAACCCTACGGTGCTCAGCTGTTAGTCCACGTTAGTGGCATGAATCCGCGTGAGCGCTATGGCGTTGCACCGATAGTCTCCTTGACGCGCCATCCTACTAATACCAACTCGGTGATCGTCGTGGATCTGGCACAGGACATTGAGCCGTTGCTCGATTTACCCGCAACGGAAATCCGCGAGCAATTGTTCACACCGGGCCAGCAACAGCGTCCGCCACTGAAAGAGATCAGAATTAACCGCTGTCCATTTGTGGCANCCATTGACGTACTAACGGACGAAAACACCCAGCGTTTGCAGCTCGACATGCGGCAAATCAAAGAGCGCGCGCGACGGCTGAAGCAACCAGGGATCGTGCAAAAACTGCGTACTGTGTATACCCAACCAGAGCCGGCGCCAGCGGCGGACATAGATGCGGCGTTGTATCAGGGGTTTCTGCAGGATGAAGACAAGTCTCGCTGTCAGCATTTTCATAGCAGTCGCCATCAAGGTCAGTGGCCNTTATTAGACTTTAGTGATCCACGCTTGCAGCCTCTGGTACAGCGCATGAAAGCAAGGTCTCATCCAGAGTTGTTAGACGCGGCAGAACAGGCCCAGTGGCAGGAATTTGTCGCGCAAAAACTCCACAGTGAGGGCGATTGGCTGAACCTTGAGTCATACAACACTCGGCTCGACGAACTGACCGNGACGCTAAAAGAAACTGGTGAGACAACGAAGTTGGCGTTGTTGCAGCAATTACGCGCTTACGGGGATCGCCTTGGCGAGCAATACNCGAAACCTGTGAAGGGCTGATATGAGTGCTTCGAGCGAAATTACCGACGCTTGTGTGGTGTTCGAACATGTCGGCAAGCGCTATGGCGAATTGGTGGTATTCGATGACTTGTGTCTGGCGCTGCCGAAACAACAGACCACTGCGATCGTTGGCGCCAGTGGCAGTGGTAAAACAACCATATTGCAGATGGTTAACGCATTAGAGCGACCTGACCATGGCAGCATTAAAGTTTTCGGCGATTCGATTCCGCAGCATCGGCTACAGGAGTTTCGTCAGCGTATGGGCTACGCGGTGCAAGGAGCCGGTCTGTTCCCGCACTTGTCCGCGCGCGACAACATAACGCTTGTAGCGCGGTTGCAGGGTTGGTCAGAGCAGCGCATTCAACAACGCTTTGAAGAATTGATGCAGGCCATGGAGNTGCCCTTGAGTGTTGCTGAGCGCCCGCCCAGAGAGCTGTCCNGCGGCCAACAACAACGGGTTGGGTTATGCAGATCGTTAATGCTGGAGCCAGATATGTTGCTGCTGGACGAACCTTTCTCTGCGGTAGATCCAGTGACTCGGCTCGGCCTCTATGAGCGCTTTGAAGAAGTGCAGCGCGTCCAGGCGATGAGCACTTTGCTGGTGACCCATGACATTCGCGAGGCGCGACGACTGGCGGACTTTTTGGTGGTGCTCAGGCAGGGCCAAATTGAGCAGAGCGGCACACCGCATACGGTGTTCTCGCACCCAGCCAGTGCCTATGTAGAAAGGTTGATCGAAAGTGTTGCGTAGGCTATGTCGCATCCTGCTGATGGTCGTTCTGACCTGGTCATGCAACCTTGTGCAGGCTAATGAAGCGAAACCGGTGCGGGTGGCGAGTAAAAACTTTGCCGAAAACTATTTATTGGCGGAAGTCATTGCGCAATTGTTGGAGCGAAAAGGTGTGCGCGTGGAGCGAGCTTTTGGTCTAGGCGGCACGCTGATTTGTTATCAAGCTTTGTTGAACAACGAGATTGATCTGTACGTTGAGTACACGGGCACGTTGTCACAAGCTATTTTGCAAACACCAGAAGTTACTGAGCGCGAAGCGTTAAATGCGCTAATCGTAGAGCGTGGATTGCAGCTGCTACCAGAGCTTGGGTTTAACAATACCTACGCGATTGCGGTGCGCAAGGAGCAAGCCAATACCCTAGGCTTGGTCAACATTGGTGACTTGGCTGCGCATCCGCAATTGAAGTTGGTGTTTAGCCACGAGTTTTTGCAACGTGGCGATGGCTGGCCAGGATTGTCGCAACGCTATGGGCTGGCGCAGTCGGNGCNAGGNATAGAGCATGCGCTTGCCTATCAGGCCATTGCCGACGGTGCGATTGATGTTACTGACGCCTACAGCACTGATGGTGAGTTGAGTCGCTATCCGTTGCAGGTGTTGGTGGACGATCGCAATTACTTTCCGGCCTATATGGCGGCGCCGTTGGTGCGCACCGCATGGTTACAACAGTCGCCGGAGGCGGCAGATCTGATACGTCGGCTTGCTGGAATGATCGACGAGCAAACAATGCTGCGGTTGAATGCTGAAGTGGCGGTGAAGAATAAAAGCTACGCCCAAGTCGCNAGTGAGTTTCTTAATGCCAACAGTGCAGAGTTAACTTTGGATCCAGCAGCTAATCGCGCCGTCTCAACGGGATTCTGGGCAGAGACGTTGGGTCATGTACTGCGGCACCTACAACTCACCGGGCTAGCGTTGGGTGCAGCCATAATCATTGGTTTGGCGTTGAGTTTGGCGATTTTTTCGAAGCCGCGTTCGGCAGATGCGGTAGTGTACTTTTGCGGATTGTTACAGACGGTGCCGTCACTGGCGCTGTTGGCGTTAATGATTCCAGTTTTTGGTATCGGCTTTACTCCGGCGGTGGTGGCGTTGTTTTTATATTCTTTGTTACCAATTGTGCGCAATGCGGTGACCGCGCTGGCCACTGTAGACCCGACTCTGGTGCGGGTTGCTCAAGCGCTTGGGTTGAGCCGTTGGCAGCAATTGCGGCATTTACGCTTGCCGCTGTCGTTGCCGATGATCTTCGCTGGTATTCGCACCGCAGCGGTGATCAGTATTGGTACGGCAACGTTGGCAGCGTTTATAGGTGCGGGTGGTTTGGGCGAGCCAATCGTCGTAGGCCTGTCGTTAAACGACACCAATATGATTTTGCGGGGTGCCATCCCGGCGGCAATGCTGGCAATCTTAGCGGAGTTCTTTTTTGCTGCGGTACAAAAGCGCGTGTCTCGGGGCTATCAGTAGCGCCAGCTGCGTTACCGATGTAGAACAGACAACAGGGGCAAAGTTTAGTTGGGGAACTAAGGAGCGTTATCGTGCAACCATTGCAGCGCGAGAATATTCGACTGGCCGCCACGGTCATGCTAGTGCGCGACGATCCGTCTGGGCTGCAAGTCTATATGGTTAAGCGGCCGGGGCGGGGTGACTTCCCTGATCTGCATGTATTTCCCGGAGGTAAGGTTGATGAGGACGATTGGCAGCCTGCACTGTGTCCAAACCTTGACGACGAAGAAGCCAGTAAACGCCTTGGCGTGAGCGCTGGCGGGTTGCGCTATTGGGTAGCGGTGGCCCGAGAGTGCTTCGAAGAATGCGGCGTATTGTTGGCCAACAACGCTGTGGGGCCGGTTGCTCTGGACATACAGCGCCGCGAGGGATTGGCTGTGCTGAGACAACAGCTCCTTAACGGCGATATGGCTTGGCCAGATGTATTACGTCAACAACAGGTCACTATTGCCTCAGATCGATTGGTGTACTTTAGCCATTGGATCACACCGGACTCAGTGCCGCGTCGATTTGATACGCGGTTCTTTCTCGCTGCTATGCCAGTAGACCAAGACGCAGCTGCAGATACCGATGAGACTGCTGACGACGGTCATTGGATTAACCCCAGTCAAGCCTTAGATAACGCGTTGCATGGAGATTGGCAGATGATTGAACCGACTAAACGCTCACTCGAGACCTTGAGCCAATACGGCGGAGTCGAAGAAGCGTTGCGAGAAGTCGGTGCAGAGCGTCATGTTACGCCTTGGACGCCGGCCGCAGGCCAGCAAGGTATGCAACCGTTCCGCGCAGAGCAAGCCGGCGGTGAAGGCGCATGAGCGATCAGTTGTCAAAGCTAGAGTGGCAGTTGTTGGGGTCGCGCTATGAAGAAGCTGGTCTGATGCTGTTTGACAAACGCATCGATAAATTGCGTAACCCGCGCAATAACAAAGTATTTGAGCGGCTGGTGTTGGAATCGGTAGATTGGGTGAACGTCGTGGCGCTTGATGCCGACGGCCGCAGTTTGATGATACGACAATATAGATTCGGGGTAGGGTATACGACTTTGGAAACCCCCGGTGGTATGGTGGATCCCGGAGAGGACTCTAAGACTGCCGCCGCTCGAGAGCTGCTAGAAGAGACTGGCTATGCCAGTGATCATTGGAGTTACTTAGGTGCCGTTGAGCCTAACCCCGCGTTCCACAATCATCTTTGCCATCATTGGCTGGCTCGCGACATTTACCCAGCGCAGTCCCAAGAACTAGGGGATGGCGAATCAATAGCGATTGAATTTATGCGTCAACAGCAGGTGCAGCAGGCGGTGGTCAACGGTGAGTTGAAACACGCACTGGCGCTCTCAGCCCTTTCGCGAGTGTTCCCTATTTGGCCAATGCCTTTTATCCAAGACGATCCGGTGTCTCCACATGACTGATGCACAGCGGTTTGGCCAAGTGCTGTCAGAGTGGTTGGGTGACGCCAAAGACTCTGGATTAGCTCAATTGGCACACGACTTATGGCACAGCAGCGATGACTGTAGGGTGTTGGCGTCAGCTGCTGGCAAGCTGGTCGCCTGTAGCGAACTTGTGGGCAATTGGGTGCGACTGCAGAACGCGTTGGTGCCCGGCGTGATCTTTGCTGACCTGGTCCATGATGACGATACTGCTGCCTGGCGCCAATTCGTCGCTGCGCCGCAGCAAGGTCGAAGCCTTGAGGTGCAGTTGGCCACTCAGGCCCTGGCTGCGCCGTGGTTTTGGGTAGCCATTTCGTTGCGTGCCTATCACGACGAGGAACAGCGCATCGGATACTTTTTCAGTCTCCGCGATCTATCTGAAATCAAACATGTGCAACAACGACTACTGCACCAAGCAAATTACGATGAGCTAACCCAGCTGCCAAACAGGGCCTACTTTCTAAAATTTTTGTCTGAGCGGATACAGCAGTTGCCACAAGGTGAACATTTTGCCGTGCTGTTTGTAGACCTAGATCGTTTCAAGATTATCAACGACGCGCTCGGCCACAGCGTTGGCGATACGCTGCTGCAAAAGGCCGCGCTGCGGTTGCTGCAATGCATTGGTGAAGGCTCTGTGTTGTCTCGATTTGGTGGTGATGAGTTTCTCATCAGTTTGGCGGCAGCCAATTCGCTAGCCCAAGCTGAACAGCGAGCGGAAGCTGTTGCAAAACGCATATTGCGGGAGCTGGCACCGGGAATAGTAGTCGGAGCTGATACGTTGCACGTTACCGCAAGCATTGGCATAGGCGTCTATCCTGAAGATTCAAAAACCGCCGAAGGTGTAATTCAAGCTGCAGACATTGCAATGTATGTGGTCAAGTCGCGCGGCAAGAACGGCTTTGCTCGACACGCTGCGGCAATGGACCACGAGCTATTTGTGCGCACTCGGTTGGAGCAAGAGCTACGCCAAGCTCTGGCGGATGAGCGCCTTGAAGTGCACTACCAGCCTCAGGCGTCATTGCGTGATGGGCGTGTTTTTGGCGTTGAAGCATTAGCGCGTTGGCAGCACCCACGACTCGGCGCGGTAGAACCTGCGGTATTTTTGGAGCTGGCTGAGGCGAGTGGCATTGCCCGGGCTATCGACAACTTTGTGCAAAACCGGGCACTTGCAGACGCTGCGCAATGGCAGCAGCAAGGGCTAAAGGTTGCCGTATCCGTGAACATTTCATCGGCGCAAATTAAGCAAGCCGATTTCGTTGCAGCGTTCAGGGAGAGTTTGCAGCGCGCCAATGTAGAGCCGTCTATGGTGAAAGTAGAACTGGTGGAAACGGCTTTGTTGGAGGGCGACGACGATATATTGCAAAAGCTCCGAGGCATAAAGGCCATGGGCGTAGAGCTGGCTATTGATGACTTCGGTACTGGCTATTCGTCGTTGTCCTATCTGCAACAGTTTCCAATAGACTGGTTGAAAATAGACAGATCGTTCATTGCCGAGCTTAAAGACGGTGCCAACACGGTCTTAATGGACGCGATTCTCGCTATGGGTAAAGGTCTGAATATGCAGCTGCTCGCTGAAGGCGTGGAAAAGACCAGCCAGCTCGATTATCTGCAGGCCAATGGATGCGATGCGGTCCAAGGTTTTTTAATTGCGCCTGCCGTTACCAGTGTTGAACTACCCGCTTTGCTGACAGGAGAGCGCATACCTAAGGCGCTCATTGGCCGAGAGTTCAACACAGATCTGTCAATGTAGTTAACAGTGTCGCCGTAAAGAGTGTGCGGCTAGCTGGCTTGCTGTCAGATACTGGTACACTAGCGCCGAAGACAACCGTTCATCTGGGCAAACCGCTTGAGTGACGAAAGCAACTAACGATAACAACCAGGGCGAAGTGAAAGGGTTTACCAGCAAAATAGTTCACAGTGACCGGCAGGATGGCATAGAGCACGGTGCAGTCCACAAACCGGTGCATGACTCCGTGGCGTTTGGTTATGACGATGCCGAAGAGTTAGCGGCAGTTTTCCAGGGTGTGCACTCTGGCTACACCTACGGGCGCCAGGTCAATCCCACGGTGACCGCGCTCGAGAATAAAATCACCGCTATGGAGCAAGGCATTGCCACTGTGTGTTTCGGTACAGGTATGGCCGCTATTGGCACCACAATGTTTGCTCTTCTGCGCGACGGCGACCATGTGGTCTCAAGCGCTTTTCTATTTGGGAACACCACCAGCCTGTTCAACAGCTTTGCACAGCAAGGTTTCGGCGTCAGCTTTGTAGACGCAACGAATGTCGATAATGTTGCCGCAGCGTTAACGCCGAATACCAGAATGGTGTTTGTCGAGACCATTGCTAATCCTCGTACGCAGATAGCAGATCTGCAAAAAATTGGCGAGTTGTGCAAGCAGCGCGGCTTAATATATGTGGTCGACAACACTATTACCTCGCCGTATCTATTTCAGCCAGTCAGCGTTGGTGCTAGCCTGGTTATTAATAGTCTAACCAAATATATAAGTGGGCACGGCAACGTGCTTGGCGGTGCTGTTACTGAGCTCGGGCTATTCGACTGGAGTGCTTTTCCTAATATTTACGACAACTACAAGGGCGGTGAAAGCGCCCGTTGGGGAATTACGCAGATACGCAAGAAAGGCTTGCGGGATTTCGGCGCAGCCCTCAGCGCTCAGTCCGCACACGACATAAGCAAGGGCGCAGAAACGCTGGCGTTACGCATGGATCGACAGTGCGCTAACGCGCAAGCGTTAGCAGAGTTTCTGCGGCAACAAAGCGACGGTGTCGATGCAGTGTACTATCCTGGTCTGGAGCAACACCCTCAGCAACAGCGCTGCCGTGAGTTGTTTAAGTCCCCTGGAGCGATTTTGAGTTTTGAACTGTCGCCGCAACGAGACATTTGGCGTTTTCTCAACGCACTTAAGGTCGTGATTAAGTCGACAAATCTTGGCGACAATCGGACCTTGGCTATTCCTGTAGCGCAAACCATTTATCATGAAGTAGGTGCCGTAGTGCGAAAAGAAATGGGGATCGCCGATACGCTGATTCGCATATCGTTAGGCATTGAGGACATCGCCGACTTAATCGAAGACTTTTCCCAAGCGTTCGCCCAGAGCTAAACCGATGTCACTAACAAGATGTGACTATGGGTCAGCCGTTGACGTTACTGAGAAAATCTTTACGCAAGTCTACGAGTAAGCTATTCAATGTTACCTAGGCGGTGCTCTTGAGGGGCCAACCTTTAGCCTTAAACACAGGCGGAGTGAAACTAAAAAAGGTCAACGCAGGTACCGGTGGGTTGATTGGTGATTCAAGGGCTGGCGATATTGTGCTGTAGTGGGTCGAGAGGGGTCAGCGTGAGTTNCTGGCGTAGTGGCGGATAAATACTCAGCGCCGATAACAAGTAGGGCTTTGCGGTGGGAGAGTCGCTCGGAGTAATAGGGGGAAGTATGCGATTAGAAGATAAAGTGGCCGTCATCACCGGTGGCGCGGGTGGTATAGGCGAGGCGGCAGCNAAGCGATTCGTCGCGGAGGGTGCGCATGTATTACTTGTCGATCTCNACGAGAGCGCCTTGGCCGANGCGTGCGCTCGTATTGGAAGCAATCGAGTCAGCTATCTTGTTGGCAACGTCATTAACGCCACCGACAATCAAGCCATGATAGACGCCGCGACGGAGCGTTACGGCGGTGTGGATATTTTCTTGGCCAACGCTGGCATCGAAGGCGATGTAGCCGGACTGCTCGACTACCCTGAGCAGCGCTTTGATGAACTCATGGCGATTAACGTCAAAGGGCCGTTCCTGGGATTGCGCGCTGCCGTCCCAGCCATGCGCAAACGTGGCGGCGGCAGTGTGATTATTACCTCCAGTGTTGCGGGAATACGGGGCGCGCCAAGTTTGGCGCCTTATGTCACCAGNAAACATGCGGTAATCGGTNTAATGAAGTCTGCCGCCAAAGAATTTGCAGCNGANGGCATTCGCGTCAANACAGTCAATCCATCGCCCGTNAATACACGCATGATGCGCTCTATAGAACAAGGTTTGAATCCAGAGCAACCCGCAGAAGCCATGCAAATGATGGCGGCGGGTATTCCGATGCAGCGCTATGCTGAGGCAGAAGACATCGCGAACTTAATGTTGTTTTTGGCCAGTGACGAAAGCACCTTTATCACCGGATCGGTATATATGGCAGATGGTGGCAGNGTCGCTTAAGACGCAATAAAACGCGCTAAAAGAGTTGAGGAATTTTGCAACTGGGCTTAACTTGTCCGGCTTCGCAGCAGTCGCAGACCGTGGCAAACAGCACCACTGCTAGAAAGCGATTGCACGTATGGAACCGACGAGCGGTAAACCTACGGTTCAATTAAAAGAGGAGTAATAGTGACCACAGCAGCCGTACTCACCACTGATCTTGCATTGCCAAATAAACGATCTGGCAAGGTGCGCGATCTATACGACGTAAAGTTAACCTCAGGTGAGGATGCGATTTTAATCGTCGCGTCTGACCGCATAAGCGCCTTCGATGTGGTTTTAGAGAACGGCCTGCCGGGAAAAGGCATTGTCCTGACGCAGATCTCTAAATTCTGGTTTGATCACTTTGCCAGCATTGTGCCGCATCACTTGATCAGCACTGACGTTGCCGATGTGCCGGGGCTCAGTGATGCGGAGCAGGAGCAATTGCGCGGCAGAATTATGCTTTGCCGCCGCACGGAAGTGGTGCCGATTGAATGTATCGCGCGCGGATACATTACCGGCAGTGGCTGGAAGGANTATCAGCGNTCNGGTNCGGTTTGNGGNATTNCNCTNCCAGANGGNNTGCGNAANAGNGATCGNCTNNANGNGCCNNTGTTCACNCCNTCNACTAAGGCNACCGANGGCCATGATGAAAACATNAGTTTNGATNANGGNGCNGANNTAGTGGGGGGCGAGTTGATGACATGGTTGCAGGAGAAAACCCTGTCTCTGTATACCGCCGCACGAGATTTCGCAGCTGAGCGTGGCATTATTTTGGCAGACACCAAATTCGAATTTGGACAGTTACCAAATCAGCCAGAACCAATACTCATCGACGAGATTTTCACCCCAGATAGTTCGCGGTTTTGGCCTGCTGACGATTGGCAACCGGGTCGGGAACAAAACAGTTTCGACAAGCAAATTGTGCGTAACTACCTCGAAACGGTTGTGGATTCGGGTGCGTGGGACAAAACACCCCCTGGGCCTCAATTGCCAGAAGAGGTTGTGGAACAAAGTATTGCGCGGTATTTAGAAGCGTATAACCGACTCACCGGCGATACGCTGACCCTGTAACGGGCTCACACTCGCCAATTCGTCGGAACTCCACAGATGCTGAGCAAAGTTTTGGTTGCCAATCGTGGTGCCATTGCTCGGCGCATCATTCGCGCGTGCCACACCTTAGGTATCGCCAGCGTTGCGGTTTACAGTGACGCGGACAAAGGCGCGCCTTATTTAGCCGAAGCCTCCGAGGCTTTCCCCTTGCGGGGTAGCAGCGCTGCAGAATCCTATCTAGACCAACAACAGCTATTGGCTGCGGCTGCGCATTCCGGCGCTGATGCAGTGCACCCGGGTTACGGATTTCTCGCCGAAAATGCGGGCTTTGCAAAGGCTGTGCTCGGGCAAGGGTTGGTTTTTATCGGACCACAACCGCATTGGATTGAGCAGATGGGCGACAAGGTAAATGGTCGCCAATTGTTGAGCGATGCCGGAATGCCGGTGTTTCCGGGTAGCGGCCTGGTAGTGGATTTGGCCAGCGCGCAAGCGTTTGTCGAGCAGGTGGGTATGCCGGTGGTGGTCAAACCCTCAGGCGGTGGCGGTGGCATTGGTATGCATGTGGTCCAAGACCAAACGCAGTTGGCGGGCGCGCTCAGCGCAGCGGCCGCAACGGCCCAGCGCGCGTTTGCCTCAGCGGGTGTGTTTATAGAACGCTGGATTGACCGCCCCCGCCACATCGAATTTCAGATACTGGCAGACACCTCTGGCAACGCGATGCATTTGTATGAGCGCGACTGTTCGGTGCAGCGACGGCATCAAAAGCTGATTGAAGAAAGCCCGGCACCTGGTTTTGCGCGGGAAGTGATGCTGCAGCAAGCTGACATTGTCAGCGACATTTGTCAGCGTCTTGGATACGACAACTTGGGCACAGTGGAAACCCTGTATACACCTGACGGAGATATGGGTTTTCTAGAAATGAATACGCGCATTCAGGTAGAGCATGGCGTTACCGAGGAGGTAACGGGTGTTGATCTAGTGGCCACGCAAATTCAGCTCGCGGCGGGCAGCGCATTGCCACAACGCCCGAGTTTGCAGGGTTATGCGATGGAAGCACGACTATACGCGGAAGACCCACGTACGATGTTTCCTTCCACNGGTAGGTTGGCGGTGTTTCGGCCGCCAACCCTGCACGGGGTGCGGATCGAGACGGGGTATCAAGAGGGTCAAATTGTCTCGCCTTACTACGATCCATTGTTGGCAAAACTGATCGCCAAAGGCGCGACACGCGAGCAAGCAATTGGGCGCTTGATGGTAGCGTTGCGAGCATTTAGCGTGGTCGGGGTGAATACAAATGCGCCGTTGCTATTGGACATTCTGCAAGATCAGTTGTTNGTTCAAGGTCAAGTTGATACCGGCATGGTTGCCCGTATCCTAGGGCAACAGCAGGGGCATTGATTGAGTGTACAAAGCCCCATCACCGTGCCATAACAGANCAACAAAACAGGGGGGAGCATGGCTAAAGTTGAGGTAGAGAGCGAAGTCACCGGTAACGTGTGGAAGGTTGAGGTGAGTGCTGGCGACNCAGTAGCAGAGGGCGATGTACTGATTATTTTGGAGTCCATGAAGATGGAGATACCGGTAGAGGCGCCGGCAGCAGGTATNGTGCAACAAGTGCTAGTGCAGCCAGAGGACCAAGTGGAAGAAGATCAGTTGTTATTGGTACTAGAGACTGACGNTTAAGTNTTGAAATCGTGGATTACACCAGCAATCAGCAAATAGTGGAGCAGGAGAGAAAAGGAATGCAAGAACAGTTAGTGACGATAGACGTCAACGACGGGGTCGCCGATGTGCGCCTAAATCGACCGGAAAAGTACAACGCGCTGAGCCAGCCGATGTTCAAGGCGATCATTGATGCTGGGGAACAACTGCGCGAGGACAACAGTGTTCGTGCCGTGGTGCTGTCGGGTAACGGCCGCGGCTTTTGCGCCGGCCTCGACATGGACAGCTTTGCAAAGATGGGTGAGCGCGAAAAAGCGCAAGCGCACGATGGGGTTGATCAAGGCGGAACTCAGTCACTGTTGGATACTGACGGGCGGGTAGAAAACTTTGCTCAAAGACCAGCTTTGGTTTGGAAGTATTTGCCGGTTCCTGTCATTGCTGCGTTGCACGGCGTCGCCTACGGCGGCGGGGCACAAATCGCACTCGGTGCAGACATACGCATCGCCGCGCCAGAGCTGAAGATGTCGGTAATGGAAATCAAATGGGGTTTGGTGCCAGACATGAGCATCACACAAACACTACGCGACTTGCTGCCGTTGGATGTCGCCAAGCAACTTACCTTTACCGGCCAGGTGCTTAGCGGTCACGAAGCGCAGCAGTTAGGACTGATCACCCAGATTGCGCAAGACCCGCATGCCGCAGCCATGGACATGGCGCGAGAAATAGCCGGCAAGTCGCCCGATGCTATTCGCGCCGCGAAGCAGTTGTTTGAAACGGCATGGCATGCGGATGCGCAGACTGGCCTCGAGCTGGAAGCAGAATTGCAAGCCGGATTGATAGGCACCGCCAACCAACGTGAAGCGATCGCGGCGAACTTTGCCAAGCGCGCACCGGAATTTAGTAACCCCGAGTAACGCCATGAGCTGGGAACAAGAAGTCAAAGAAATCCAGCGACGCCGCCATTTGGCGCAACAGCAGGGTGGTAAAGAGGGTATCGCCAAACAGCATGCTCGCGGGCGCATGACTATCCGCGAACGCATTGACGTATTGCTAGATGACGGAACTTTCCAAGAGCATGGTCGTGCCACTGCCAGCCCAGTCTACGACGATAACGATGAGTTACTGGAATATGTCCCGGCAAATTATGTGGTGGGCTTTGGCAAAGTCGACCGCCGCCGGATTGTTGCCGCTGGAGANGATTTTACCNTGAAAGGTGGATCGCCTAATGCCGCAGGTCTGCGTAAAAGCGTGTATGCGGAGCATCTGGCGGTGCAATACAAAACCCCATTGGTGCGTATGCTCGAAGGCGGTGGCGGTAGCGTAAAAGGCAGCAACAAAAAAGGCGGAACCGTAGGCGACCCGGTATTTACCGAGCCGCGGTTTAAGATTATTGCCGACGCCATGGGCGCGGTGCCTGTGGTGTCAGCCGCGTTGGGCGCGGTAGCCGGATTTCCTGCAGGTCGTTTGGTGGCATCGCACTTTTCGGTCATGACCGAGCATACGGCGCAAGTTCTTATTGGTGGCCCAGCGCTGGTGACTCGAGCGCTAGGCGTAAGAATGACCAAGGAAGAGTTAGGCGGCGCTGCGGTGCATGTGCGTAGCGGCATTGTCGACAATCTTGCGGCAGACGAACACGATGCGTTGGCGCAGATTCGACGGTTCTTGTCGTACTTGCCGAGCAACGTTTGGCAGCGCACACCGCGCTACACAAATGATGATCCGGTGCAGCGTCAAGAACAGGCGCTGTTAGACGCCGTGCCACGGGACAGCAACAGTCCTTTCGATATGCGCGCGATCGTCAATATGATCGTCGATCAAGACAGCTTTTTTGAAATTGGTAAGTTCTACGGGCCGAGCCAGATCTGCGGATTAGCAACGTTGGCAGGACAGCCTGTAGGGATCTTGGCCAACGATTGCATGCACTACGCGGGTGCCATGACCGCCGAGGCGGCGCAGAAGTATCGACGCTTTGTAGAAATGTGCGACACCTTTCATGTGCCCATAGTCAATTTTATAGACCAGCCCGGTTTTATGATTGGGCCAGAATCAGAGCAAGCCGGCACGATTCGCTACGGCATGGCGGCGGTGGCGGCAGCAGCCCAGGCCTCTATTCCCTGGGCCGTTATTCAGGTGCACAAAGGCTTTGGGGTTGCCACGGCTGCGCATTACGCACCAGGCGCCTATGTACTCGCGTGGCCATCTGTAGAGTCTGGGCCATTGCCCATTGAAGGCGGCGTAGCGGTCGCGTTTCACCGCGAGATTGCGGCGGCAGCAGACCCTGACGCTAAACGCCGGGAACTTGAAGAACGATTACGCGAGGCGCGCTCGCCGTTCCCGCGGGCAGAATCTTTTGCGGTACATGAACTGATTGATCCGCGCGAAACTCGACCGGTGTTGTGCGATTGGATCGATTGGATTCAACCAGCATTAGACACACTTACTGGCCCGGTACAATTTTCAATTCGACCTTAATACAACAAAACTGGAGAACTTCATGACCATTTCTTTTGTAGATCAAGTAGCCATAGTAACCGGAGCGGGGGGTGGTCTTGGACGCTGTCATGCGTTAGAGCTAGCGCGTCGCGGCGCAAAAGTTGTGGTCAATGATCTAGGTGGTGCTATGGATGGCAGCGGCGGCTCGTCGGCGGCTGCAGAGGCGGTAGTGGCGGAAATTGAGGCCATGGGTGGAGAGGCTATTGCCAACGGTGGTTCGGTGTCTGATCGTGCTGGCGCCAAGAGCATGGTAGACGATGCGATGAATGCGTGGGGTCGGGTGGATATACTGATCAATAACGCTGGTATTNTGCGCGATAAGTCATTCTCAAAAATGACTCTTGACGACTTCGATATGGTAGTGAACGTGCACTTGCTGGGTGCAGCTTACTGCGCCCACGCGGTATGGCCGATCATGCGCGAGCAAAACTATGGTCGTATCTTAATGACCACATCACCTACGGGTCTTTACGGCAACTTCGGTCAAACCAACTACGGTGCGGCCAAGCTTGGCCAGGTAGGGCTTATGAATAGCCTCAAAATTGAAGGCGCAAAAAACAATATCCATACCAACACCATTGCGCCGGTTGCGGCGACGCGCATGACCGAGAACCTGATGCCTGAAGAAGTTCTAGACAAATTGGGGCCAGAGCTGGTTACCCCGGCGGCATTGTTCTTGGTAAGCCAGGATGCACCGAATGGCGTCATTCTGCAGGCTCAAGGCGGAAACTTTTCGCTGGCGGGTATTTTCGAAAACAGCGGCGTTAACGTCGGTATTGATGCTACTGTGGAAGACATAGCAGAGCACTACGAGGCCATTGTTGATATGGCCGACTTAAAACCACGGGGCATGTTGCAACTAAACGCAATGTAGTTGCAGCCCTCAGCACGATCGGCGCGGAGGCGATATGGCAGGTATCCTAATGACAGTGGTCCTAAGCTTCCTGATTGCCGCCGTATTGTGGTTGCTATTAGGCAGCCGATTCCGATTCGCCGCGGCGACAGCTGAGAACGATTTGTTCAACTTGGCGGCTTACTTCGGCGGCTGCCTGCCAGTGGCATTTGTGCTGGTCTTCTTTGGCATTGGCGGGAGCTAAACTCAAGCATGCGCTTGCCTCTGGACCCAGACAGCGTAAAAGGTTTCTTGCATCCAGACGAGGGCCGTTGCTTGTACGACTTAGCGCTTGCCNCGTCAAAGTTGGGGCCNTGTCTAGAAGTTGGTAGCTACTGCGGTAAGTCCACGGTGTATCTGGGTNCTGGTGCGCGGGACGGCGCTGGGCAGTTGTATGCTGTAGATCATCATCGCGGATCCGAAGAGCATCAGCGCGGCGAGGAATACCATGATGCTGATTTGTANGACNTACAATTGCAAAAAATGGATTCGCTACCGACATTGCGGCGCACCCTAGCGCTGGCCGAGTTGGAGTCCGTAGTCATACCGGTGATAGCCAGCAGCGCACAGGCGGGTCGTTATTGGCAGATCCCGCTGGCGCTGGTATTTATTGATGGCGGTCATAGCCGCGAAGCNGCGCTCACTGACTATCGGACCTGGGCGCCGCACATTNCTGCTGGNGGATTTCTNGCNATTCACGATATTTTNCCGAATCCCGCCGATGGTGGCCAAGCACCCTACGAGATTTATCAGNTAGCGTTGGCGTCAGGACTGTTCGAGGCGGTGGAGAAGCGGCGTACGNTGGGTGTGCTACAGCGTATCGGTCACTGACGTAAACAGTCGAGCTGCCGGCGTAAGTTGGTGCAGCGCGTCGGCAGCCAACAACACCGCTCCCGCTGTCCAAGTTGGGCGCTCGTTGGGCCAATAAGTGTTGTCGTTAAACACGAACCCGGTCCACCAACTGCCGTCGTCAAGTTGATGCTGGGCTANGTCATGGAATANCTCACGAGCCTGGGTTGACAGGCCGGCGGCCTGACATGCCATGACCAGCTCACAGCTTTCGGCCACCGTAACCCAAGGTTGGTCAGCGACACAGCGACAACCATAACCGGGTTTTACAAACGTGTCCCAGCGGGCAAGCAACCTGTCTTGGGCAGCCTTGCCTTGAATCACGCCACTGAGCACCGGGTAGAACCAATCCATAGAAAAACGCGACTTACTGGCCCAGGTGCGGTCAAAACGTTGTGGTCGTAAGCGAATGGCTGCGCCGAGCTTTTCTCGCGCTGCACGCCAACTTGGTTGTGAGTGGTTTAGCTCTGCGGCAATAAGCAGCGCACATTCCAAAGATTTGTAGATAGAACTACAGCCGGTGACTAAGGCGTCGTGATTGGTGCCGTGNTGCTTGTCCACAGCCCAGTATATTTCACCGCTTGTTGCTTGCTGACTGAGCACGAACTCAATTGCGCGGTTGACCATTGGCCAGAATCGTTGCAACGCACTGCGTTGGCCGCTAACCAAAAAAAAGTGCCATAAGCCGGTAGCCACATATGCAACGAAGTTGGTTTCGGCGCGACTGTCATCAACCACACCGTTCTCGTTGTAGGCGGCGTACCAAGCGCCGTCTGCGCGTTGCNGATCCGCGAGCCATTGCAATGCGNGCAGCGTAGCTGCCCATTCACCGTGAATGGTCAAGCCCATCATCGCTTCCACATGATCCCAGGGGTCGGTAATGCCACCAGTAAACCAAGGCAAGGCGCCACTGGAATGTTGCAGGGCGGCAATGTAGTCGGCGGTGGCCAAAAGCCTTGGAAAAGCACTGAGAGGAGTTTCCTGGGCAACCATGACTAATCAGATTGATTGCGAAAGTACATCACCACACTCTTACCCAGCAGCGGATTGAGTAACCGATCGAGGGTGCGAGTGATCCAAGGTTTTTGCATAAGGTCCCAAACCAANAGACGGTGGTATTTGGCAACAATGGGCGAGTTGTCACCTTGCTGCCAGAACGCGCAGCGTAACCACCAATACGGCACGTGCAGACTATGAGCCCAGTGGCGTGACAGAAAGCGCATATGCAATTCGCCAATTGCGTGTCTCAGTTGTGATGTTCTAAAAATTCGCAGATGCCCCCCTGGCACCTCGTGATACGCACTGCTGAGTGTCCAACACACCCATTCAGGGAAAAACCTTGGCACGCTGACAGCGAACAGCCCGCCGGGCTTGAGTACGCGCTTGATTTCGGCCAGTACGCCGTTGTAGTCAACAATGTGCTCAAGCACCTCGGAACAAATCACCTGATCGAACCTGTCGTCCGCAAAAGGTAAGCTCAAACCGGAAGCTTGCACAAATTCGCAGTGATTGCCGTCGTTGAAATTGAAATCCGCGAGACGTTGCCTTGCAGTAATAAGATCTTGTCGGTTTAGGTCCAAGCCGACAACCTGAACGTCTGCGTGGAGACGCGCGCTGATGGTGTGGCGACCTTCGCCGCAACCTAGGTCGAGCACAGTATCACCTGGTCGAAAATTCAAGCGTTCGAAATCGATGGTTTCTAGACTCACGTTATGTTTCCAAGGGTTGACGAATAGCCTGATAGTAGTCAGTCAGCTGTGCNGCAACAGCGCCCCAGTTAAACCGTTCTATAACGCGCTGCCGCCCTGCGAGGGCCAAGTTCTGACGCAACTGTGGATCGACGAGCAACTTACGAATACCCGCGGCAAGTGCTGCGGCGTCTCTGCAGGGTACGATTACTCCCGCATCGCCCACNACTTCAGGTAAAGCGCCGCCGCAAGTAGATACTACAGCGACCTCACAAGCCATTGCCTCTGCNGCCGGAAAGCCAAACCCCTCGTACTCAGATGGGACCACTGCGATGCTCGCCCGCGCGTACAAGTCGACGATAGCNTCGCTGTTGATGCCATGGTGGAATTCAATACGCGGCTTGAGTCCGGTCGCNTCCAAGCGTTGGTCGGTGGGTCCGCCGGGATTGGGTTTGCCAATAAAGGTTAGTTTCAGATCGGCGAACTCCTCTACTAAGAGCGCCACGGCGTCGATTAAGTAGCGGGTACCTTTAAGTGGCTGATCGGCGCTAGCGGTAGTGATCAAGTGCATTGGGTCGCGTTGTACGCCAGGTCGTGGCGCAAACACCTGAGAGTCGACACCATTGTAAATAACAGTCAGTCGGTCGGTNGCCACGCCAAAGTCAGCGGCGATATCTTTTTTTGAATTAACGCTAACAGTGACAATATGCTTCAGCTGCTTGGCAACGCGAATTTGCATGCGCAAAAATANATGCCAGCGTCGAATCAATAGGCGCATACCCCANTCGTCTTCGTGCGCGAGAGCGATTGCCCGATCATGGGTGATTGGATGATGAATAGTAGACACAACGGCGGTACCGCTGCGCTGCAGAGCCAGGAGCGCGGGCGCCAAACATTGATTGTCGTGGATAACATCGTAATGTTTGCCGTATTGATTAAGGTACCGCAACAATCGACGGCCAAAAGTATATGGCTCTGGAAAGCCGCCGGAGTTAAAAGACAGCCATTCGACCAAGTCTGTCCAGCTCAACAGATGGCNCCATTTTAGGGCGCGAAAGGGCTTCTCTTCTGCAAATAAGTTCAAGCCAGGCAATTTGATTAAAGTGATGGCCTCATCCAACTCGGGATAGGGCTCGCCAGAGATGACATCAACGCGGTGCCCGGCTCTGGTCAAGGCTCTTGCAAGATACTTGAGATAGACGCCCTGGCCACCGCTATAGGGATTGCTGCGGTAGCCGAGTAAGGCGATGTTTAGAGGTCGGGCGGTTGTCAGATCAGAGCGGGATGGGTCGGGCGCTTCCTCATGAGGCGGCATTACTGGTTTCCTGTAGTGTGAGTTGACTTAAACCGACCGGCTGCATAATAAGGCACTTCTGGTGGTTACGGTACCTGTAAGGCCTGGGCATATCCGCTTGGGTCATCCGCGGGATGCTGTTGTGACATCTGCTCGCGACATGAATAAACTGCAAGTTCTACAATGCCGAAAGTGAAATCAAATCATGTCCCAAATAGAGTTAAGGCATTTGCGCACCTTAGTGGCGTTGCGCGACAGCGGCAGTCTGGTTGAGGCCGCTGAACAAGTGCACTTGACCCAATCTGCGTTGTCTCACCAAATGAAAGAACTAGAAACACGCGTGGGTTGTGCGTTATTTGTGCGCAAGACCCGGCCGGTGCGCTTTACCACTGCTGGAACTCGTTTGCTGAGTCTTGCGGATCAAACTCTACCCTTGGTGCACAGCGCAGAATTGGACTTGCAACGTTTGGCGGGAGGAGAGTCTGGCCGCATATATATGGCGATTGAATGCCACAGCTGTTTTGAATGGTTGTTGCCCGCGATTGACGCTTATCGTGACAAGTGGTCTGACGTTGAACTAGACATCGCCAGCGGTTTTCATTTCGCGCCGCTGCCCGCGTTGGCTCGGGGTGACTTGGATCTGGTCATTACCGCTGACCCGGTAGACGAGCCGGGCATTCATTATTTCCCACTATTTAGCTACGAAGCAAAGTTGGCTGTGGCTAAAGATCACGAGTTGGTTGGAAAAGAATGGGTCGATGCACAAGATCTGGCGGACGAGACGATCATCAGTTACCCAGTGGATCGTGATCGACTTGATCTGTTTACGAGCTTTCTTGATCCCGCCGGTATTCAACCCGAGCATGTCAGGCACGCAGAACTCACAACCATGATTGTGCAACTTGTCGCCAGTGGTCGCGGCGTCGCCTGTTTACCTAATTGGGCGTTGCATGAGTATTTGCAGAACGATTATCTGTCGGTGCGGTCGCTAGGCGAAGAAGGCGTTTGGCCGACACTGTATGGTGCAGTGCGCAAAGATCAGGCGGACGCGCCGTTCATGCTCGGTTTCGTTGAAGTGGCCAAAAAGACCTGTTTTAACAACCTAAAAGGTATTGTTACCGCGGAGTTAGAAACGCTGACTTACCGTTAACGTTAGCGCTGCCTGGCCTATGGCACCAAGATACTTTCTTGCCATGCGCCATTCACCAACGAATAGCGCCTACGATCGTGTAGACCGCTAAGTTCGTTAAGATCTAAACGCTCAAATTCGCTAGGCTCAATTAACAAGCCCCGTGCCGTAGTCGGCGCGCGCAGTGGCTCGGTAACGGCGAGCCGATCAAGGGCTTGTTGCAGCGCTTCACGACTTGCCACAGTTGAGCTTTGGGGCTGTTGTAAATCGTAAAACCAATCCATGCGCTTTGGTGTGTCTGGGCGTAATTGCCAACTTGTGGCGACCAGTTCTGGATTCACGGGTTGGGTGGTGAAGCGTATGCGGTATTGAATTTCGGTGCTCGGCCAATAAGTAGTGATCGCAGCACCGCGCTGGATCTGCTGCCACTTTGGACTGCTCTGGTGTATGAACAGCGCCAGCGAATCTTCGACTTGCCGCAATACTAATGTTCGGGCCTCTGGTTGCCCGTCGCTGTCTACAGTAGCGAGCACACATACCGCAGCCATCGGATCTCCCGCCTCACGGGCGCGGCTCCGATCGGCTTGAAATAGTTCCAATGGGTTGNTCATAGCGCGCCCAGGTTAGCGTATTGTGGAATCGCTCGGCGTCGGACATGCAGATCGGTTGCCGATGCCAGCGCAGCAAGAGTCACAGTAAGAATGTCNCGGGTCCAGCGTACGGGGGGCATTAAGGCTCGGCTGTAGACTCAGATGATTTTGCAGTGTCCGTCATAGTCTTTCGGATATCTGCAATGTCGCGTTGGATTTCGCCGAGGCGGAACAGTACGTCTGGGATTTGATCGCCAATGCGCCAAAGCAAGTAGGCGATTACGATCACAAGTACAAACGTTAGAAAGTCCATGAGTACGCTCCAATTAGGTTGTGCTTAAGGTATACCTGTGGGTGCTACGACGTCTAGTTGCCGTTGCTTNGTACTTATTCTAACGAACCCGTAATGGATTTTCGCTGGCTGATCTCGATCCAGTTNCCGTCTGGGTCACGTACAAAAGAGATGTAGGCCACGTCGCCCAAACGCACCGGTGCCATGCCCTCTATACCGCCGTTAGCGAGTACAAATGCGTGCTCACTTACTACATCGGTTACNTGAAAGGTCATGTAGCGCAACCCCAAAGCCTTTTGTGGAATAGCGCCCACCGTGCCAGGTTGCAGTAGTATCTGCGACGTGCCGACAACGAAAGCGCCCTGCTCATTAGNGGATAGACCTAAGGCGTTGCGATAGAAANCCGCGCTTGCATCGAGATCGTTAACTTGCAGTGTGAGCTGCAGGTTCGGCGCGCCCTCTGCACTTGGGTGCAACTCGATGTTGTTGCCATCTGGGTCAACTAATTGCTGTGTCTGGTCCACGGAGTCGTTGTACACCGCCAGCCGAGTAAGCCCTGTAGGACCACTCGGTAGGGCCGAACGGCTATGGTTGATTTTTAATACGCTGTCACCAACGGCGTGACGGTGCTGGTGAACGCCGCCTCCAACAGGCAATAATTCGCTAAATGGCACGCCGACTTGGTGTTGCCAAAACGCTAGCATGGAATCTAAGTTATTCGTGTACAGACCAATATCTAGTGCAGGCTTAGCAAGTTGCATAGCGCTCTCCGTGAATAAGAATTGAGCCTAACATGGCGAACAAAACTACGAACAACGAAATACTTTTGCCGCAGTTGCGCGACCTGGCAGAGACTGTCATGCCGCCGGCCATGGCCGATCGCGAAGCGTTCTGTTTGCGCTTGCAACAGGTGTATGGGCCGCAGATCGCAACGGACATCGTAACCTCCATGCGCGCGGTAGAGCACCGCTGCTTTTGGATAAACCCACTGCGNCCTTCAGCACTCAGTGGTGCCGATTTCGGCGCAGTAGCGGTCGACCAATTGCCAGATGTTTTTTGTGTCGGTATGGATAATCCAATAACCCAACGAACTGCTGCTGCAGACGGTGAGCTGTACATTCAGAACCCGGCCAGCTATTTCGCAGTTCAAGTGTTAGCGCCGACGGAGAATGAAGAAGTATTGGATTTAGCCGCTGCACCCGGNGGCAAAACGATTGCCATGGCCGCGCGGATGCAAAACACCGGACGGATCGCTGCAGTGGAGCCGATTCGTGGTCGTTTTCATCGCATGCAAGCAAACTTAAGTCGCTGTGGTGTCACTAATGTGCAGTTTTATTTGCGTGACGGGCGCGGTGTTGGCCGTGCCGTGCCAGAACGTTTCGATCGGGTATTACTCGATGCGCCGTGTTCCTCGGAGTCGCGTATGCGTTGGCAAGAACCGAAAACATATCAACATTGGAGCTTGCGAAAAGTTCGCGAGACTCAGCGCAAGCAAAAGAGTTTGTTNCGTTCAGCTTATGCCGCGCTCAAACCTGGTGGCGTATTAGTCTACTGCACATGCAGTTTCGCGCCCGAAGAAAACGAGGCGGTAGTTGAATCTTTGTTGGGTAAATCCGATGCGCAGTTGCTGCCAATCGATGGCGCCCCGCACAACAGCTTATCCGGGCTCACCCACTGGGCGGGCAAAGACCTGCGGCCTGAACTCGCGTATTCGCGGCGGATTCTGCCTAACGGCATATGGGACGGTTTCTATTTGGCGCGTATTGCCAAGCCTGAGCAACCACTCAAGTAGATCAGGCACTGAGCGTCTTTGGAGATATGCTAAAGAGTCGTTGTGCGCAACCCGGTTGCACGTCCAGCCAATCAACAGCAATGTTAAAACTAACCAGCTCGGCAGTGGTCATGGCCTGCGCCGTAGCATGCGGGTCAAGGCTGTTGCTTAAATCGCTGAGTCCTGGATTGTGCCCCACTAACAACACATGTTGGATATCCGCAGGGGTTTGTTGTAAGCAATCAAGCAGTGTGAACATGTCGGCAAGATACAGCTCGGCGACTTCGATCTTTGGGCTTTGCCAGGTGCGAGCAAAAGGTTCGGCACTGCTTTGAGCGCGCAGAGCTGAGCTGGTGCAGATCCAATCTGCGCGTAATAACTTGCGCGTAGCCCATTGCCGCAATTGCTCTATNTCGTGCTGACCTTGCTTGCTAAGGGGGCGCTGCAAGTCTCCCGCACCCGGTGTTGCCGCGCTGGCGTCACCGTGGCGCAATATACTCAAAGTTTGACCGATCATTAATCCCAGAGCGCGAAGAACTCTTCGAGGGCCTGAATTTGACCGCCGGATGCTGACGAAGGCACGATGATTGGCGTTTTAATGCCGGCGTCGAACCAGGCTTCGATACCTTCTCGTACTTCGCTAGCGCTNCCAAAGNGCGTNGTATCGGCGAGCCAGCGATCAGACAAGCACTCGGGTACTCGATCAAAATCCTTATCCGCGATGGCGGCCTCGACGCCATTCATCTCTTCTTCGTAGCCGGCTTCTTTCCAATAATTGCGGTAGTTTGGCAGGAACGCGTAGCTTGTTAGAGTTTTCCGATTGACAGCGGCGGCGGCAGCTTTGTCGTCACTGATGCAGGTAGGAACCATGTTACCGATAAAGAAATCATCTCGGGTTCTGGTTTCTGTGCTCAGGTTGCCAAGTGAATGACCCATGTGGGAGCGCGCGCCGTTGGCAAACACCATGCCGCCGCCGATTTCTTCTGCCAGTTGAATCATTTTGTCGCGCAAAGTCGCTAATACGATGGGCGGCAAATCACCGACTCGGGGTACTGCATNCATATCTGCAACAAACTGGCGCATATCCGCGAGTGGTTTGCCTGCGGTAATTCCCATTCGGTTTAGCGCCGGTGCGTGACTTACCCCGACGCCAAATCGAAAACGACCGTTAGAGACTTCGTGGATAAACGCGGCTGTTTGCGCAAAATCGGTGACATTGCGGGTATAGATAGGCGTAATGCTGGTGCCGATCATGATGTCCGAGGTTTGCAGCGCAATGGCGTTACATAGTGACAAGCTGTCACCAAGGCTTGGTCCAAAAATACCAGGGAAACCCCGACGTTCGATGTCTTGAGCGATCTCTATTGTTTTTGCTCGGCGACCCGGCACGGCGGCCAAGCTCACTGCTGGTAATTGCGCCACAATTCCCTCCAAAAAATTTCAGTTAAAAGTTGAGGTTACTCGACTTAATCGGCGAGAGCCAAGCTTTAGCGGTCGCGTGGCGGCACGTTGTGGATATCAGTCCAATCACTGTAGCGACGGCTGCCGTGGGACCTCACCATGCTTCGTGCGATATCAGGGTAATGCACTACGTCGACCGCAGCGCATTCGCCGCCCATAAGATAGACCAGATCAGCATCAGAATTGTTGTGCAAACTATGCGCAGGCGATGGAGCAGGGAATCCCATAAAGTCCCCTGGGCCGACGTCAAAGACGTCGGTGCCTATCTTTGCGGTACCCGTGCCCGCCAGGATGAGAATAAATTCCTCGTCGGCGTCATGATAGTGGTGGGTCGTAGAATCCCGCCCTGGCTTCAGGGTAACCAGATGTAAACCGAGTCGCTGTAATCCAACGAGCTCGCTCAGTGAGCGCGTNAGCCTTATGGCATTGTCGTTAAACTGGTGCTGCACGGCTTGTATTGGTAGCTCCGCTATGTCTTGGCTGCGCAGTAAATGTTTGCTCATGGTCAACGTCTCGAAGTTCAGCTGCCGATGCGCTGTATTTGCGCCAGCAGTGTTTGATTTTGGTCCGCGGTGCCAACACTGATACGTAACTTATCGCGCAGGCGTTGATGGTCGAAATAGCGCACCAGAATATTAGCGGCTTTGAGTTGTCGGTAGATCTCTGCGGCGCTGATACCGGTGGCAGGTGGTGTCGCCAATAAAAAGTTGGCCTCGCTTGGNAGGCTAGTCCACCCCATCCTCTCCAAGCTGTGTGCTAGCAGTTGCCGTTGTTCGCGCACTTTTTGCCAAGTGTTTTGGGCGTAGCTTTGATCCAGCAGAGCCGCTAGCCCCAAACTTTGGCTGATGGCGTCAACGTTGTAACTGTCGCGCGTTTTCTCCAGCACTGGCGTGATCAACTCTGGGTCTCCTAACAAATAGCCGAGTCTCAACCCAGCCAAGCTATAGCCTTTGCTGAAAGTGCGCAGTACTAAAACATTATTGCATTGCGACACCAACGTCTCGCTCTGATAGNGCTTGGCTGGATCGACAAAGTCGGCATAAGCCTCGTCGATCAATAACACGCCGCTGATCTCGTCAGCGATTTCGCGCAGGCGTTGGGTTTTGCTGAAGTGACCGCTAGGCGCATGGGGGTTCACCACGCAGGTTAGTTGCGCACCGGCCGCTCGGGCCTGAAGGGCGAAATCCTCGGGTATTGACCAATCATCGGCTAACTCGATACCACAGATTTGCGCGTCTTGAATCTGCGCCAATATCGGATATAGAGAATAGCTAGGATCAGCGCTGGCAAAGGTACCGCCTGGTTCCACAAAGGTGGTGATGGCGAGTCGCAAAGCTTCGTCCCCAGCATGGGTAACCACGACGTGCTCCCTACTCAGCCCATGCAGTTTAGCAATTTGTGTACGCAGCACGTCCGCTGTGGGCTGTGGGTAAGTGCGCAGACTGGCACTGGCAAAGGCACCTAACGCTTGCGCCACTGCTGGGCTTGGCGGATAAGGGTTTTCGTTAGTATTGAGCTTTATGCATGTCTCATCGACGGGTTGTTCGCCCCATTGGTAACCGGCCATGCGTNGAATGTTGGGTCGTTGGTATTGGCTCATTGCGGTCCAGCAGGTGGTGGGTCGTGTTGCTCTGNGGATGCCGCATCTGCGTTCACCGCAGCAGCTTCCGCCGGGCCCAAAAGGTAGGCGATCCAACTGGTTTGCGGATTCGCTTCCAAGGCAATCTTTGCCGTCATCGTCAGCGGCACCGACAACAGCATGCCGATGGGCCCAAGCAGCCAGCCCCACAACACCAAAGACAGAAACACCACCAGCGTAGATAAGCCCAAACCCTTGCCCATATAGCGTGGCTCAACCACATTGCCCATCACCATGTTTATCAGGAAAAAGCTCGCTGCTACGGCCCCAGCTGTAGCTGGGCCTGCTTGTACGACAGCCAGCATTACCGGCGGTACTGCTGCGATAATTGAGCCAATAGTGGGTATAAAGTTGAGCAGCAGCGCCAACAAGCCCCANAGTAGCGGGAAATCGACATTCAGCAGCCACAAGATACCGGTGACTATCGCGCCAGTGGCAATGCTGACGCTGGTTTTGATGGCGATATAGCGATTCATATTGGTTGTGAAACGCGAGAACAGCGGTAAATCGCGCTCTGGGTTGCGCAGCACTCGCTTAAGTTTGGTCGGGAAACTATTGGCCTCCGCAAGAATAAAAATTACGGTGAGGGTGATTAACAAGCTGTCGCTCAAGACGGTGCCGACCCGTGCGAGCGTTGAGCCAGCAACGGTTAATGCTGAGGCGGGAGACAGATTGCTGACAAGGCTAGTCAGATCTAACGGAATGTTTAACTGACGTAATAGATCCAGTAAATCGGCTTGCAGAAGCAATAGGCGCTCTTGGTAAAACGGTAGTTTTGCAGCGAAGGCAGAGGTGGATGAAGCCAGCAAGCCACCAAGCAGAATCAACACGGTTACCATGCCGGTAATCACCAGCGGTAATGCTAAACGGCTGCTCACTCCCCGATCGCGTAACCAAAACANGGGCGTGGCGGCGATGATTGCAATAAACGCCGACAACAGGAAAGGCACCATCAGGTCCTGTGCCGACTTCAAGCCCGCAGCAATAATGAACAACGCCGCGATTATGATCAGGCTAGTGCTGGGAGAGCGATTGCTATGATCCGTCATGCTAATAGAATGTGATCAGGTAAATGGTTGACGGTTCTTTAGGCTTGGCAATTGCTTGCGCACCTGCGCAACCTCTTGTGGATCAATCGTGGCAATAGCATAGCCGTCGCCGTCGGCAATTTCCGCGAGCACGCGACCCCATGGGTCGACTATAACCGAATGTCCGTAGGATGCCCGGTTCGCACTATGCTGTCCGTGTTGCGCNGGTGCAATGATGTAACTCTGGTTTTCTATAGCGCGAGCGCGCAGCAGAGCGTGCCAATGAGCTTCGCCGGTGGTGGCGGTAAACGCAGACGGTACGCTATGGGCGATGGCGCCTAAATCGGTGAGGTGTTGGTACAGACTTGGAAAGCGCAAGTCGTAGCAGATGCTTAATCCTAGGGTGCCGAACGCCGTTGTAGTGGNTACCGCTATGTCGCCGGCAGCGGTCTGGCGAGATTCCATTAGCCGCGGGCCGTTTTCAATGTTGACGTCAAATAAATGGATTTTGCGGTACAGNGCGGTGACTTGGCCGGCCTCATTNAGATAAACGCTGGTGTTGTAACANCGTTGCGGATCCCCGGGCACGGACTCGTGAAAGCCGCCCAATAGCAGCGCACACTTTAGCTCTTTAGCCAACGCTTGGCAGTGGCTGAGGATAGGGCCACCCTGGGGTAGCGGCTCGAGGATTTCTTGCTTACCTTCGTGTCGGCCTAGGTAGGCGAACGCCTCTGCCCAAGCAATTAGTTGCGCGCCCGCTGCGGCAGCTTGGCGAGTGAGAGCNGTCAGTGTAGTGAGATTCTGCGCGACGTCGGTACCCGCATTATGCTGCACCACCGCAACTTGAGTAGCGCTGCAGTTACTCANCTAACCGGCGACCTGCGATTCGGGGTGGTCATTCGTTTGGCGCAATGTCGGTAAGTTCATCGGGTTGCACNCACTTGATTTGATTACCGAGGTATTGCTCTAGCGCGGGCAGATTAAAGGCATCATCTTCCGACACAAAACTTATNGCGACACCATCCGCGCCTGCGCGGCCTGTGCGGCCAATGCGATGCACATAGTCCTCGGGGTCGTCAGGCAACTCGAAGTTAATGACATGGGTGACGCCGTCAACGTGAATGCCTCGGCCCGCAACATCTGTGGCAATGAGGTATTGCAGCTTGCCTTCTTTGAAGCGATTCAATGTAGACAGGCGCTTCTTCTGCGGGATATCGCCAGCCAACCCTTCACACTGTATGTCTTGTTGGNTCAAGAAAGTCACTAAGCGGTGAGTTTGATCGCGCCGGTTGGCNAAGATAATGGCTCNCTNTGGNTGCNCNCGAGNCCAGAAAAATCCTTTAATAATTGCTGCCGTTCGCTGCCACTGACCAACCAAAATTTTTGATCTACTGTGTCCGTCGCTACGCTATCGGGTTCGACNACAATATGTTCTGGGTCGATGGTCCAAGATTGCGCCAGGCGCATGACCGCATCNTTAAAGGTTGCAGAAAAAAACAGCGTTTGCCGCTGCCGCTTGTGCGGAGTCTGATAAACGATGCGTCGAACGTCTGGGATAAATCCCATATCNAGCATACGATCGGCTTCGTCAATGACTAAGGCTTCTACTTTACTCAAGTTGACGTGGCGCCGATCTAAAAAGTCGATTAGTCGTCCTGGTGTGGCCACTAAAATATCTACCGGCTTTTCTTCGAGACGCTCCTGTTGGCGCGTAAAGTCCATGCCGCCAACGACACAGACTGTGCGCACGCCCATGTATTTGGCNAGGCCNTCGGCGTCNCCCTCTATTTGCAGNGCCAACTCTCTTGTGGGCGCTAATACCAACGCTCGGGGGGTTCCCTTGGGCAGGGNCTGTTGCAGTGGGTTTTCCCAAAACCGCGTCAGCAGGGTAATGAGAAATGCAGCGGTTTTACCAGTGCCGGTTTGGGCTTGACCGGTCACATCGTAGTCAGCTAAAGAAAAAGGTAATGAACGGCCCTGAATCGGTGTACAGAACTCAAACCCAAGATCACCAATAGCCCGTATTAGCGGTTCGGGTAANGCATAGTCCTCGAAACGATCAGGCGCTGCTGTGGCGGATTGGTCTTGAGTATCCGGGTCCGGANTATTTTCGGTCATAGAGATCCTATAGTGACNCGAGTAGTTGTCGCGCGCTGGCGAGCTTGACGCAAAGCGTTAGTATCTGCATAGCGCCTTGTAACTCGGCTAAGTTGCCGAAAGTAGGCGCTATGCGTACGTTACGGTCCTCGGGATCAACTCCGTATGGAAAGGTTGCACCGGCTGGTGTCAGCACCAAGCCTGCGTCCTTTGCCATGCTGATCACTGCTCTGGCGAGGCCCGGCCGTAAATCTAAAGACACGAAGTAGCCGCCATTCGGGCGAGTCCATTGAGCGATCCCAAGTTCGCCCAGTTGTTCGGTCAGCATGCGCTCTACCAGCGCAAACTTCGGTTCTAAAATTGCCGCGTGTTTAGCCATATGCTCGGCCACGCGCCCGCGCAGAAAGCGTGCGTGGCGTAGTTGATTGACCTTGTCTGGCCCAACGGTTTGCACGCTAAGGTGAGTACTCAGACTCTGTAAAACATTGGCGGCGGCGCTGACGAAACCTACACCGCTGCCGGCAAAGGTGATCTTTGATGTAGAAGCGAACTGCACTATGTGTTCGCCACTACCCGCCGTGGCGGCAGCGTCGCGGATACTTGCCAGCGAGTCGCCGGGCGAATTCAGATGATGCACTGCGTAGGCGTTGTCCCAAAGCACAACAAAATCGTCTGCGGCTGCAGTACTGGGAAGAGCCGCGATGGCGGCGACGGTTGCGTTGGTATAGGTGTTGCCGGTCGGGTTCGCGTATTTTGGGACGCACCAAATGGCTTTTATGGTTGGGTCCGCTGCCGCTAACTCGGCGGCAAGCTGCATGTCTGGGCCGCTCTCGAGCATAGGGATATTGACCATTTCCATAGCAAAGTGCTCGCACAGCACAAAGTGGCGGTCGTAACCCGGAACAGGTGTCAGCACTTTGATCCTGGGGCTGTTGTGCCATTTGCGTTCATCACCCCACAGGCCCTGGCTTAACGCAGTGCTCAGCACCAAATGCATTAGGTTCAAACTCGAATTGCCAGCCGCCATAATTTCACTGGCGGGCACATCCATAATCTCCGCGCCCAGCTCCCGCGCCTCACTAAGCCCCATCAGTCCGCCATAGTTTCGCGTGTCGATGCCTTCCGCGCTGATGTAATTGCCGCCAATCATGTTTTCAAGGTCATCACTCAGCGCCAGTTGTTCAATGCCAGGTTTGCCACGGCTTAAATCCAGTTGTTGGTTAGCGCCGCTGACAGCGGTCAGTTGTGCTGCCCACGCTTGCTCCAGGGTTTTTAGTTGCTCCCTAGATTGTGTTGCCAGGGCTTGCCCGGATTCACTAACGGTCATAGTCCGAGTTCCTCGTTTAGTCCAAGCATTATGTTCAGATTTTGCACAGCAGCACCGGATGCGCCTTTGCCCAAGTTGTCGTAGCGGGCATTGATAATGGTGCGTTGTGTGTCGCCGAATATCAGCAACTGCAACTCATTCGTGCCGTTACAAGCGGTGGGATTTAAGTAGCCATGATGCAGAGAATCGGTAGCGTTCACTGGCGCAACATGGACAAACGGTTCGTCGGCGTAGCGCGTGTCGAGCACGCGATGAACGTCTGCTGGAGTTGCGCCGTTAAGCTCGTCGGCAAACAGAGCTACGCTGACCACTGCTGCACTTCCTCTCAGCCAATGGAATCGCCGGGGCGTTGATCGTCAAGGCCAAGCCTGGTGATGACTTGCACGCGTCGCTGTACCAGTCGGAGGAGCTGCTCCTCGTGTCCGACTTCG
>NHET02000119.1 GCA_002170355.2 Gammaproteobacteria bacterium TMED92 | reverse complement strand
ACGCAAGTCGTACAGATAAGCGTCACGATACGTCGTTACTAACAATCTATGTCCATGAAGGGTCATTCCTGTAGGCATACCTTGATAGCGTCCCGAACGACCATACAGTTTCTCGTGACCTGGCACATTGCGCGGCAGCGGAAAGACCGCACCTATCTTGTTAGCTATCACCTGTTCACCGGCCACTGGCCGCAGCGGCACGCTATATAAATCATTGGGAAATGTTCGTTTACTCAGCAGCAACACTCTTTGTTGACTCGTATCAACCGCCACTGCTTCGCAATCCCTCGGCCCATCCGGATAAGCGAGCTCGATCCGCCACTCTACTGCTATGGGCATGCTTTGATCTTGAGTGAGTGTCGGCTCCTTGATCACAATCAAAGACACCGCGTCTCTAGCGGCAAAGTTATCGCCAACGTCAGCAAGTAACAGATAGTGCTCGCCGTTCAAAACGAACGAGTCCATCGCCTCCCAATCAACGGGCATGCCCGAAGCAATTCGCCAGCGTCCAAGAGCAGCTCCGAGCGTGCTCATGGCATAAATATTCGCACCATCGCCACTATCATTAATTGACCAAAGCAGGTCGGCTTGCCGGTTGCTCGCTGCCAGGCCGCTAGACTCATTCAACTGCGGGTCTTCAATGTCGCCCAGCCAACGCACCTCTGACCAGCCGATAGCTTGCGGCTCCACAGTATTTTGTACACTGGGCAAACCATCCGCGCTGAGCGCCCAAAGCACTCGCCAAATGAATTCATCTGATCGCCAGCCCATAGCCAGGACAATTACAAAAGAGCACATAACAACGAAACTCAATTTCGCGCTGACCGGCCACGCTTTGCTCATAATTTGTTGGAACTCTGGTTATTGTAAAAGCATTGCGGATACGGCACTCGCCGCACCGGGTTAACATCATTAACATAAGATGATGCCGTGTTGGAGGCGCAGATGCATACACAATTGATCGACTCACTTGCACAACTGATTGATCAGTCAAACAGGCTGGTATTCTTTACCGGTGCCGGCATCAGCACTGAGTCTGGTATCCCTGACTTCCGCAGCCCGGGCACAGGGATTTGGAACAAAATAAAACCCATCGAATTCTCTGATTTTGTGAACTCTGCTGACGCGCGCGCCGAGTCCTGGAAACGCAAATTTTCTGGCGATAACAGCATGGCGGAGGCGCATCCCAATAAGGGCCACATGGCCGTGCTCGAACTCATTAAGGCTGGTAAGTGCACCGGCGTTATTACTCAGAACGTCGACAACCTGCATCAAATGTCGGGCGTCGGTGACGCGGACGTTGTCGAATTGCACGGTAACGCCAGCTATGCATCGTGCCTGAATTGCGGCCACCGCTACGAGTTAGCTGACCTTAAGCAGCAACATGAACTGGATGGTCAAGTCGCAGCTTGCAATAAGTGCGGTGGACTAATAAAGACCGCGACCATTTCGTTCGGTCAGGCCATGCCAGAAGCTGCTATGCAAAGGGCAACAGAACTCGTCGATCAATGTGATCTTATGATCGTTCTCGGCTCATCGCTCACTGTTTATCCGGCTGCCGCGTTTCCTGAGCATGTCGCACAACGCGGTGATGCGCTTGCAATTGTCAACCAACAACCGACCAGCCTCGACTCGCTGGCGGATCTGGTCATCCACGAACCAATAGGTACCACTCTTACTGCGGTTCTGCACAAACTAGGGCTGGGCGATAGCTGACCNGATGGGCGCTAAAACTCTCTCGAATTACCAGTTATCGCAAAGGCTGAGCCAAACCGTGCTCAACCACCTCGCATCTGACCTGCGGCGTAGCAGCAAAGACGACTTGAATTATGCGCATTTACTTCGGTTGATAGACTCTGGTGCAGTTCCACCTGACATAGCACTTCGCAGCGGCGCCAGTTTTGTTATCAGCGCTTATGGGGTTTTAGGCTTCGCCATGAAGAGCGCCGCTACCCTCGCCCAAGCGGTGCAATTGGCTGCGAGGTACCATCAAACTGCAGGCCCACTTGTGGCGGTTAGTTTTCGTCGGCAGCCGCCAAACTTCCTTATCGTGCTAGAAAACCAACTCGCATTGCCAGAGCGTGCGTTCAGATTAGCCGCAGACGAACTCATTGCGACCTTTCCGCCGCTGTTGCTCGAACTCACCGGGCAATCAGTGGACCCTACATATATTGAACTGGGCTTCGCGAATGCTAGCTATAGTCNGCGCTACGCNGAAATATTCGGCTGCGAGCCAACTTATGATCAACCCGAGACGATTGTCAGCTTACNCTTAGAATCTTTGCAGCTACCCTTGTTGGCGGCGGATCCAAGCAATCTTTTAATGCTGGAACAACGTTGCCAAGAGTTGTTGCAATTGATTAAGAACACCAATTCATTCAGCAGCAAAGTGACGGCGATTTTGTTGCAACAACTGGTAGTTGCGAACACATCAAAGTCCGTCGCGCTTGCCTTGCAGATTAGTGAACGGACGCTAAGACGACGTCTAGCAGAGGAGCGGTTATGTTTCCAAGAGTTGCTCACGGATGTGCGCCAGCGCTTGGCCAAAGACTACCTTTGCAGCACTGGTTTATCTGCGCAAGAAATCGCTGAACTATTGGGCTTTACCGAAGCATCGAATTTTCGACGCGCCTTTAAGTCTTGGAGCGGTCTGACGCCAGATCAGTTTCGGGCCATGCCAGAAGACAAACTGCTGGAGATACGTTCTTGCTGAGCCCTTCCGTCTCAAACCATGACATTGTCATTGCGCTCATGCCCGATTGGCAGACTACCGACCTTAATAACTTCGAATACATGTCTGGTGGCTACAGCAACCGAAACTTTTCTTTCGAGCGCTCAGTNTCCGGCGAGACCGAGAAGTATGTGCTGCGCTTACCTCAAGGGCAGCAGCCATTCGTTGATCGATCAGCAGAGCAGGCCTTTTACGGTCAATTGCCACGCCACATCGGCGCCGATTTAGTGGCTTTTAATGTCGAAACCGGGCAAATGATTACGCGCTGGATNGAGGGCNCAACACTGGCGGAAGTATTTACCGATCAATTCCAAGAGGACGATCTTGTGCAGTATGTAAAAAGGCTACATAGCCTTTTNCCGGCTACACCCAAAACTTATGACGTAGTAGCGCAAGCGGCAATGCTCTCGCAAGCCACCCTGCTTGATGTCGAAGACGCTGCCGATGCGAGTCTATTGGCGCCCTGTCACAATGATCTAAATCCATGGAATGTCATTGTCACCGAGTTGGGTTGGAAGACACTAGATTGGGAATTTGTTGGACTGAACGATCCACTATTTGATCTAGTGGCCCTACATCAGGGGCTCGAATTGCCTCCAGACAACCTTGTTCAGCTGACAGAAAGTTTCATCGACGGCAAGGATGAAGCAAGACTGGTGAGCAATTTAACTCGATTTTGGGCGCGAGAATTCGCTTGGGCAGACTACCAACTCGCTCACGGCAACGATCGAGAGGAAATTCGTCAACAACTCATTACAGCGCAGACCAGGCTCAAGTCGCTGTAAATTCACCTGCGTCATCGCGCTTTGAGAAAGGCCAAGGCGCGCTCCAGCCGTTGCGGCCCGGTACCGTCAATCTGCGCAAATGGCAGCTCTCGCGCGACGAGATCTTGCCGGTAAAGGGCGAATAAGCGATCTCGGTCATGGGGATTCTCACGTAACGGATCGTGCACCCAAGGCAAATCTGGTCGACACAGCAAGTATACACGCCCATCCGCCATGCTCTGACGCGCGTATGCATCGCGTAATACTTCTGGTAGTGGCCCAAATTTCTCCTGCCACCAGATGCACAAGGTTTGCAAATCTGTGTCCAGTATCAGCGGCCGGTGATGCGCCGATGTTTCTAACTCGAGTTGTTGCTGCCGCAGTCGCAGTAGATCCGACGGCTGATAACCGGCACCTGGAGTTAGGTAAGCTCTCGCAGGTTCCTGCATGAAGGGCACGCCGAAGTGCTGTGCAAGCGCCTCTGCAAGCGTGCTTTTGCCGGAGCATTCTGGCCCCGTTACCACGATCTTCATGGCGACTGCGTGACTAAGCTGTTGCGCCAAGCCAAGTAGCCGGCAACAGCGAGGCCGAGGTAAACCGCATACAAGCCCGCGTACAAGAACAACCCCGGGTTCGAGTCGTAACCTTTAATAACGTACAAGACCACTTGCACCACATCGACAACAAACCAAACATGCCAGCACTCTAGGTATTTCTTTGCTGTCATCCACATGGCAACAAAACTGGCGACCGTGGTAAAGCTGTCAGCATAAGTGAGGTCTGCATCAGTGAACCGACCAAAGCCCCAACCTAAAGCCAAACTGGCAATCAAAGTCACCCCGGCCAGTCGCCAAAGAAGTGCGCTAGAAATATGCGCAACTAACAAGCGGCCAGCGTCTCTGCGCTCCGCACCGCCGCGTCTCCAGTAATACCACCCGTAGGCGTTCATCAAAATGTAATAGCCGTTAAGCAAAGCGTCAGCAAAGAGATTGGCGCGAATAACAACGACTGTTGTAATCACCGCATAGATCAGGCCAATTGGAAAATTTAGAACGTTTTCACGAATCAGCAGTAAGACACAGAGAAGGCCACTTGCGACGCCTATAATCTCGAACCAGTTTGCTATGAGAAACTGCAACGCCACCCCGATAATCCATCAAAATGGCAAGGGTGCGTGCTTAATAGTCGAGATGCAACTCCGTCACAGCCGTCGGTTCCGGCCGGCTAATGACGTAGTCCGGCTGATACGGCACCAAAGATATTGGCAGCAACCGGTTATTGGAATCCAAACCTAGCAAAGCCGCCTCAACATCTTCAGTCAGCGGCTGAAACACATCTTGGTGTTCCTCAACAACGACTAGAGTTTCTCTCATCTTCGACCATCACTTTTCAATTGCGCTTTATCCTAGCGAGTCGCGTGGCAAAAACACTTTGCAAAAAACTGAAGATTCAAGAGGAAAAATGAAGATTNGGACTCGCATAACCTGTCGCTATAACNACTACGCGAAAAGCAGCTAGAATACCCNACCGGAAACTGAGAGCGACCGCATTGGCTAAACGTATCGCTATTGTAGAAGACGACCCAGATCAACGCGCTAACTANGCGGACGCTATNTCAAAAAAGGGCTATATGGTGCACGCCTACGGCAGNAGAACCGAGGCTTTGGCCGGCTTTGAACAGGTATTTCCCGATTTGGTGATTTTAGACATCATTTTGGGCGAAGAAGTGGATGCCGGTTTCCAGCTGTGTCGAGAATTGCTAACTCAAGCGCCTAGCCTTCCAGTGATTTTNCTCACTGAACGTATCGACGAGATCGACAAGATATCTGGACTCCGGCTGGGTGCTTGGGATTATTTGCCGAAACCAATTTCTCTCGACTACTTAGCGGANCGAATTTCTTCATTGCTGCGCATTAATGAGGCTAGAGAGGACGCAGGAAAACAATTACAGACCAACGTCAANAACGTTGGCGANCTGTCGATTGATCAAGACGCATTATTAGTGGCGTGGAAGGGTCAGCGCATTGACCTGTCTGGTACAGAGGTGCGGATGCTTGCAAAGCTGGTGCGCGTGCCTGGCAANGCAGTCAGTTACGAGACGCTTATGAATGCGACGATGCAAAGCTTGGTCACCAANAATACGATCAATACCCACATGCGCAACATTCGCAAGAAATTTGAAAAGCTCGACGGTGAATTTTCGTGCATCAAGAGCGAGTATGGATTTGGTTATCGCTGGTCCCAATAGACTTTATCGCGGGCCTCTCAAACGGTGCGGTGAATGTTAACGCAATTTCGTCAACGTTTTCGTGGCCCGCGCTTAGGCACAAAGCTGGCGCTGATGGGACTTGCCCTACTGATTGTGCCTTGGTTTAGCTACCGCCAACTGGTAGAGATGGAACGGCTCTTGGTGCAGGGCCAATCTCAAGCACAACTCCTTACTGCCGAGGGCATATCGACGTTGTTCAACGGTCGGGACGATCTGTTTAACGACTTGCCATTAAACCTTGAGGACTTCCAGCCTCTGTATGCGCAGCCGCTAATAAATGTAATACGTCTTGATGCCCAGATAGACGATTGGGGAGACGCAATTGAACAGCAATATTTGACGTTTGGCTCTCTGGACGGCGATCAAGACAGCGACTTTGCGCTGCTGTTAGGGGAACGCGCGGATTATTTATATGTATATATGCGCATTCAAGATCAATCGGTGATTTATCGAGACCCCGAATATCTGCGCTTAGACAATGCCGATCACATTCAATTAAATTTCATCCGTGCCGATGGTGAAGACGGCCGAGTCAGCCTAATTTTTCAAAACTCTGATCAAGTAACCGGCTTCGCTATGGACGAACAATGGCGCTATGCCGCAACGGGTGTTGCTGACAATAGGGTGCAAGGCCGTTTACGCTACGATGAGAGCGCTGATCAGATTCACGTTGAATTCCGCTTTCCGCTCGCCCTACTCGGCTCTAGGCGATACTTCGGCATGACCTATGTCGACGTGGACGATTCGGTCCGTAGAGAAACTGCACGAATAACCCGAACCCTGCCAAATGCGGGTAAACAGAGCTTCGATCTCGTCGTGCTCGGCACGCCAGAGGTGCGCAATATTGTGCAGGGCTTGGGTTACTCCGGCGCAAGAATCTTGGTCATCGACAACCAATCTCGGGTACGTGCAGAGGCCGGGGCTATTCAAACTAAGAACCAACAGGCTCCAGAGCTTACCCCATGGCTGGACGTTGCTGGTTTGTTTAGTACGGTGCGCCCGTGGTTGCATCAACTGATCATGGGCGAGCCCTTGGCGCCGACAGATTTAGCACGCTCAGACGTAAAAGATTCCGCAGCGGATAAAGTTATCCGGGCTAGCTTAGGCGGCGAGCCCATAGCGTTGCGGAATCGTATCTCTGACACACAAGAGATGATTTTGGCAGCGCACCCAATTATCTCTGCAGACTCGGTCATAGGAACAGTAGTCGTTGAGCAGGACATAGACGATATCTTGAGGTTCCAACGCTCTTCTCTAGAACAGGTTTTACTGCTTTCGGTGTTCAGTCTTGTGGCGGTTTTTGTTGCGCTACTGGCATTTGCCGGGCGCTTGGCATGGCGAATTCGTAGCCTTCGACAAGAGGCTTCGGCAGCCATCGACTCCTACGGCCGGTTACGTAAAGCTGAACTGCAAAGCCAAATTAATGCTGGAGATGAAATTGGTGACTTATCAAGAAGCGTATCTAATATGTTAGAGAAGCTACACCAACACAATACGTTTTTGGAGAGCATGCCTCGAACACTACGACACGAAATAAACAATCCACTCAATACTTTAAGTACGTCTTTACAGAATCTTGCTGAGGAGTATCCGCAAGTGGACGACAGCAAGTATCTTGCCAGTGCGAAGCGTGGAGTACATACGATTGGCTCCATCGTGCAAAACTTAGCGGACGCGGCCAACTTGGACGAAGCCTTAGAAGCAGAGGAACTCGAAGCTGTTGATCTAAATGAACTATTGCGCAGCTATGTCGCAAACAGCGCACAATCCTACCGGGGCGTGAGGATTGCTTACCAAGGCCCTAGCGGCGGCGCCATAGCCATGATTGCTGACTACCGCATTGAGCAGATGCTGGACAAACTGGTAGACAATGCCGTTGACTTTCACCGCAAAGGCACAGCCGTTCGGGTGCAGCTCGATTGTTTCCCCGGCACATTACAAATTTCCGTTTCCAACCGTGGGCCATTGATGTCCGATTCGGTGCTTAAATCAGCTTTCGATTCCATGGTCAGTCACAGAGGACCGCAAAACCGTTTGCATTTCGGTTTGGGCCTATATGTGGTTCGAGTAATTGCCGAGCATCATGGCGGCATGGCGAAAGCTGTGAATCTGAGCGACGGTTCAGGTGTGGCAATGATTGTGCAGTTGCCCCTAGCAGAAACTACAGCCGGCGTAACACCGATACGCCCTTAACCATGCCCCAAGCGGTAGTCACCTTCCAGTCCGGTGCCGCTCGCCAACACGACTCGACCTTTTTTAAGCAAATTTTCCATTGCGGCTAACACGCTTCGAGCCGCCGCCGGATACATGAACTCCGGAGTGTCTCGATACATCAGCGGCACCATATCGCGTATTTGGTGAACGCCTTGAGCAATACAATCAATGATCTGTAACTCACGCTCTTCCCGATGTTGAATAAAAGCATGCACATGAGTTTTAGGGTCATCAATACAAGGTCCGTGAGTTGGCCAATAAACCACATCATCGCGCTCTAGCAGTAACTCGAGGCTTTGCAGATAGTCTGCCATGTCGCCGTCAGGGGGCGATATTATGCTCGTCGACCACCCCATGACATGTTCGCCAGTAAACAACGCTTTTTCTTCGCGCAGCGCAAAGCACATATGGTTCGACGTGTGGCCCGGCGTGTAAACGCACTCTACTGACCAATTGCCACATTCGATAATGTCACCGTGACGTATCACCTGATCCGGCGCAAAATCCATATCGCCGCCCTCTTCTACCGTGACACCCTGCTCTATCTTGCCCGCGCCATGGGGACCGTAGCCAAAGGTTAGCGCCTTTGTTGCAGCTTGTAATTTCTTGCACCCCGGTGAGTGATCCATATGGGTGTGGGTCACTAGTATGTGCGAAACGGTTTCGCCTTCTAACCCAGCTAAAATGGCATCAATGTGTGCCTGATCGTCTGGGCCTGGATCAATCACCGCGACTTGGCCGCTACCTAAAATGTAAGTTCCCGTGCCGTGAAAGGTAAATGGGCCTGGATTATTCGCTATCACCCGACGAATACCAGGGGATACCCTTTCTACCCTCCCATATTCGAACTCTAATTCGCGTCGATAAGGGATTTCTACAGCCATAATTTTGCCTCTTTACGGGATTTGCGGTGTGCGGCCGCGGCTGAATATAGGATTCGGGTATGCTAAATGCAAACGCCGTTAGTTGCGTTGCCACTGGCTTTCTAAAGCCAGCCACTCAGGCCTATCCGGCTGTATGGTTAAAGCAAGGGTGAGGTATTGATCAGCATCCGCAAGCAACCCAAATTCGTGAGCTTCTATTGCCGCCGCCGCAAGTCGCTGGGCGCACTGTTGCAGCATCTCAGCGGCTGACTGATTGCGCGGATCCAACTGTTGAACTTGTCGCAGTAGCATCACAGCATTACGCTCGACTGGCTCAGTGATTAAGCCTTTGGCAAATAATTCACGACTGCCCTGCAGCAGCGTTGCTACGCTTTCACGACGCTCTACTTCGCGTTCCAAATTGCTCCGCAGCTCATCTACAACTGCTTCGCGAATGCCACCGATAGACGCATTGGTTACCAACAGCTCGACCTCTGCCAGACTTCCCGCTTGTATGAGTCGCCCACCTTCTTGTACGACCCATACAGCCAGTTCATTCATGGCACGCATGGCTTTGGCGTTATCAGGATCCGTGGCGAGTACTTGTTGATAGCGCTCTACGGCACTCTCACCTTTTGGCAATAATCGCTGACCTCGCTGACGCAAGCGATCACCTTGCCGTAGCAACTCTTCAATCGCCGCTTGTGCCGTCGTTGCCTCGGAAATGAGTCGTCGGGCGTCGTCTAGGCTACGCAGCGAGCCATCTGCTGCAGTTGCCCGTTCCAAATACCGAATCGCCTGTGCCACCTCGCCGTCAACTGCCGCTTGTTTTGATAAACCGACATAATGACTAGCCAATTG
>NHET02000090.1 GCA_002170355.2 Gammaproteobacteria bacterium TMED92 | reverse complement strand
GGGTGGGTTTTGCCCCCCCCCCCCCGCCGTTATTTGTGCAGCAGCGTCCTCATACCCCGCCCAAGCCAAAAAGTTGTTGTAAACCGGTGTTGCGTAATACGGCCCAAAAGCGGCGCGGAACAAGTTGCGGCCGTACTCTTTATCGTCCGTGCAGAGCACCATGGCCCGATTGACGATTTCTACGTCCGCGGCGTTTTTGCCGGCTTTTGCGGCACCAATGGCAATGTGCTCCATCATTTTTGGTAGCGCAGCTTTTGGCCACAAGTTAAAAATCACCCCATCGCCCACTTCGGCTGCCATCTCGATCATCTTTGGCCTAAGCGCAGCAAGGTATACTGGCGGAGGATTGTCCATAGGCGCTTGGCGGTAGCCCTTACTGAACAGGGTTTCGCCATCAAAATTGGTTTTCTCACCCGTCAACATCAGCTTGACCAGCTCAGCGGTCTCGCGGACTCGGGTCAGCGGCTTGTCCAGCGGAATACCATTGAATTGGCCCATGATCGTTTGGCTAGAAGACCCCAAACCCATAACAAAACGATTCGGCAACAACTGACCAATAACATTCGCGGACGCCGCTAATACTGATGGGGAGCGCGTGTATACCGGCGTAACGGCGGTGCCAATGCGGATGTTCTTGGTGGTGTGCGCTATGCCAGCCACTTGAGTAAGCGTGTCTGGCGCTCCGGAATCACTGAACCATGCATCAGCAATNCCCTGCTCCTCGGCCCATTGGATGCGCGCCACGGTGTCTTCGATACGCGGCCCAGCTGGCAGCGTAACCGCTATTCTTTTGGCTAAAGCCATTTATCTTTCCCCTGTAGAAACCAATTTAGCGCAACAAACGCGACGTCTGGTGCTCCTCTTCAACGCGGCATAGATTCGCATTTTGCCCTGTCGAAGATCAACCCGTATCCTAAGCGACTTGTAACCGAGCAACGTCTAACCGGGGGGTCCATGAGCGACGTAGAACTGACGCCTGTGCGCGACGCGCACAAATTTGATGAAGCCAAGCTGGCACAGTACATGCTGTCTCATGTTGCCGGCTTTAGCGGCCCACTGACGATTAAACAGTTTGAGGGCGGTCAATCGAATCCAACCTTTCAACTGATNACGCCGACGCAAACTTATGTTTTGCGCAAACAACCGCCGGGCGAGTTACTACCTTCTGCTCATCAGGTAGACCGGGAGTACAAGGTGATGGACGCGCTGTGGTCNACGCCGGTGCCCGTGCCGAAAATGTACTGCCTGTGTGAGGACACCAGCGTAATCGGCACTAAGTTCTACATCATGCAAATGGTCGAGGGTCGGCTGTTTAACGAAACTCGCTTACCTAACTGCGACAACAGCGAGCGCAGCGCTATCTATTTGGATCTTGCGCGGGTACTGGCTGAGCTGCACAACGTCGATCCCAGTGCCGTCGGCTTGGGTGATTTTGGACGNCCGGGAAACTACTACGAGCGGCAAATAGGTCGGTGGAGTAAGCAGTATGTGGCGTCTAAGACTGAACAAATAGATGCCATGGACAATCTCATGGATTGGCTGCCGCAAAATATCCCTGCCGAAACAGCTAGCGTGGTCGTGCATGGCGACTATCGATTGGGCAACGTGCTCATTCATCCCACCGAGCCAAAAATNGTTGCGGTNCTAGATTGGGAGCTATCTACTCTTGGCGACGGCTTGGCGGATTTGGGTTATTTGTGCCAGGACTATCACGGTGACGCCTACAATGATGAGGGACTGGCGGGCGCGGATCACGCCGCGCTGGGCATCCCCACCGAGGCAGAATTCGTTGCTGAATACTGTAAACACGCTAATCGAGACGGCATCGACAACTGGCCGTTTTACCTGATTTACAACATGTTCCGATCTGCTGGCATTATTCAGGGCGTCTACAAGCGCGGCCTCGACGGTAACGCTAGCTCGGAAAAGGCGTTGGANTACGTTGACGCGGCGCGCCTACGTTCTGAACGTGGCTGGGCGATGGTTCAAAGCCTATGAGCTTAGAGCAGGCAGGTTGAGGAAAAAGCCCAAAGGCGCTTTGGGCTTAACCTTAAACACCAGCGAGANTTACGCTTAGAGCATTTCCTCTGCGACAACTTGCAACGCGGCCGCGTCCTGGCTGCCGATTAACATATTCGACACATGNCCTTTAGCACCGGCAGCTTTCCANCGTTGTAACTGCTCGCGGATGTGCTCAGCTGGCCCCACCAATGCGCAAGCGTCGATCAGTTCCGTGGGTACCGCCGCCATCGCCTCGTCCTTTCGGCCTGCGAGGAAATGGTCTTGAATCTCCACCGCTGCGTCTTCGAACCCTAGGCGTTTGCAATAGTCGTTATAGAAGTTCTTGTCCCGCGCACCCATGCCGCCAATGTACAGCGCCATGGACCCACGCACCGGCATTCTGCACTGTTCGATGTCATCGCCCATTACCAACGTTACGAAGGGCGCTATATCNAANTGCGATAAGGTTTTTTCTGCAGTTTCGTCGGCNATACCCTGGTTTGCGAGGGCAAAACCTTTTGCTATCGGATCGGCAAACACCGAATACTGATCTGGATCCATCCACACTGGAAAAAACCCGTCAGCTACTTCTGCCGAGGCGGTTACGCCGTTATTGGTGATGGTTGCAGCGTAAATCGGAATGTCTTCTTCGCAGTGCAATATGCTCTTGAGCGGCTTACCTAGTCCGGTTGCTCCNTCGCCGGTGTACGGCAANTTGTACATGGAACCCTCGAACGACAACGGCGCCTCGCGAGCAAAAATCTGTTTCATGATCTGCACATACTCGCGCAGGCGNCTAACGGGTTTGCCGTAGGGTACACCGTGCCAACCTTCCACGACTTGCGGGCCAGAAGCTCCTAAACCCACGATAAAGCGCCCTCCCGACAGCTCCGCCAGNCTCATAGCGGTCATCGCTGCCATCGCCGGCGACCGCGCTGGCATCTGCATGATGGCGGTACCGACCTTTATGCGATCTGTTTGCGCCAAAATCCATGCAGCTGGGGTTACTGCATCGGAACCATACGCTTCTGCGGTCCATATTGACTCATAGCCGAGGTTCTCGGCGTGCTTAATGGCGTCTATTGAGATACCGAACTTGCGGCCTGAGTAGCCAGCAATAATGCCTAGTTTCATGGTTTTCCTTGTGTTATGCAGAGTTTGCCGATTGGGCGTCTAAGTAGCTAATAATGTCCATGGATTCATACATCCACTCTACCTCTTGGCCGCGCTGAATGCGCAGGCATGGCACCGTGCCGCGTCCGCCGCCTTGCAACAGTTCGCGGTAGGCCGCTGGATCACGCAGCGTGTCGCGAAAGACCATGTCTATGCCTCGGTGCTGCAAAAACTGTTTCACCCTGGCGCAAAACCCGCAGGTGTCGGAGGTGAAAAGTTGATAACTTTCTGAAGCGGTCATGGCTGTCCTAATGGTGGTGCTCAACAGCAACGCAGACTAATACCTGTGGATCATTAGGGTCAATAACGTAACAATATCTGCTTGTTAGCCGAAAGAATTTCAGGAGTGCAGATATGCCCGCCGCGAAACGCAAAGCAACAGACCGGGTAGCCACGACNCGGTCGATTTTCCTCGGTCTTTTGGGTGCTGNTGGCCTAGTGTTAATTGGCCTGGGCATCTACTTCTCTAGCGGCGGCGGCCATAGCGAAGTACCGGTCGAAGGCACCGATTACGAGGTCATCGAAAACGCCGACCGACCTCGCCAGAAAGGCCCCATCGAGGTTGTAGAATTTTTCTCCTACGGCTGCATTCACTGCAAAAACTTTGACCCGGAGTTTGACGCCTGGGCCACACAGGCCGCCGCAGACGTTGCTGTATCGCGCCGCCCAGCNACTTTTTCTGCCACCTGGTCGATGCTTGGGCAAGCNTACCTGNCGTTGGAACATACCGAGGCTGTGGACGGCCATCACCAGCGGCTATTCAATGCTATTCACAACGCAGGCCGGCGCTTTACCACCGGCCAAGATATCGCCAACTACCTCGACAGTACTGAACTAAGCGCCAGCGAGTTTATGCGCGCTTTTAACAGTCTCTCGGTACGCCGCCGGCTGACCCTAGCCACGGAGGATACGCGCCGCTATCAAATCGCATCGGTACCTACATTAGTCGTCGCCGGCAAGTATCGGGTCGGCATGCGCAATGGCACGCAACGGGCCTTGCAAGTCGCTGACTGGTTGATCGAACAAGAGCGCAGCAGAATGGCAGCGCTGCAGTAACCTACCAGTCTAGTTGCAGCGATACGCCGACCTGACGCGGCGCCGCAAGTTGAGTCCAAGCGGTGTCAGCGTAGTCATTACGCGGGTCGTTACCAAAGTAAAAACCGCGTACATGGTGGTCGACGTCCGTTAAGTTACGCCCCCACAAACGCGCTGACAGGCGCCCCTGGCGATAACCAATGGCGCCGTTGATTAACACATGGCTGTCCGCCTGAGCGCTGTGGCTGTCGGAAAAATAAAAACCGTCTTTCGCTTCTACCGCCACATGCGCAAACCACGCCTGAGACAGGTCGTAGTCCAATGCCACATGGCCTTGATAACTTGGCGCATGGGCCTGCTCCCGACCATCTAGATCGTTACCGGCGGCGTCTATGTAATCTTCGTATTGCGTCGCCAGTAGCCCCAACCCAGCCTTCATCCTTAGTCGCTGGTTCAACGCCAGATCCAACTCCAACTCCAATCCTTGGTTGCTGCCAGAAGCGGCGTTGCCGGTAAATTCAATAAATTCAGACGAACCATCATTCCGCACCCGCACAATTGACGTGGCAATCTGCACATCTGCACGAGCCATATGAAATACCGCCACACGCAGTTGACCGGCATCATCTAGCACGCGCGCTTTGTAGCCTAGCTCAAAGTTCCACAAGGTCTCTGGGTCAAACAATCGTAGGTCCGCATCCAAGGTGCCCGAAGTGTTAAATCCGCCAGACTTATAACCCTGGGTGAAGCTGGCATAAACGCGCTGTCCCGCTTGCAGTCGCCGCTCCAAGCGAAACCGCGCGCCGAACAAATTGTCTTCGGGCGTAAAACGCACCGCGGCATTGTCCGTGTAATCTGCCTGGTGCTGTTCGACCCGCGCCCCCACGGAAAGTTTCCAACTTGCACCGAGCGGCACACCCACCTCGCCGTACAGCGCCATGCGCTGCACCGAAAACGCACTGGTGAAATCTTCAGCCAACCAGGTGTAGGCACGCACCAAGTCCACGTCCCGATCCAACAGATAGACGCCCACCACCCAGTCCAGTGCGTCCGCGGCAACCGCCTTAGACAACCAACGTAAGTCCACGGTTGCTGTTTCTACGTTGCGGTCATAATAGTCAGTGGAGCTGTAACCGTACGGATGAAAACCCTGGTACGTCCAATCTTCATCGTAGCCGTAACGAATGTCGCTGCTGGCGTAACCCAACGCGGCAACTAGGGTCGTGCTATCCATCTGGTTGGTCTCAATACGAGCACTGAGATATCGACTTGTTTGCTCATCGGCACCCGGCTGGTCCGCGCGCGTTTGCCGATTATTATCGAGGGAAAACGCGTCGTAGCCATTGTTTACATCAACGAACCCTGCGGTCACTTGCCAGTTCGCCAGGTCACTATTGCCGTCTAGCTTCAAGCGCAGAGTCCTTTCGTCGTGATTATCGGTGTCTTCGCGCTGCAAAAAACTGTTTTCTATGAAGCCATCATCCGCATATTGTTGGACACTCAAACGCATACCAACGGTGTCGTTCAGCGGCCCGCTCAATGTCGCGCCAAGCCCCAGCGCGCCGAAGTTTCCAGCATCGAGGCGGGTCATACCCTGCCAGTCTACTGTGGACGAAGGGGTAACGACATTGATCAAACCGGCCAAAGCGTTGGCGCCGTATAAGGTTCCCTGTGGACCACGCAGGACTTCAACTTGCGATACGTCAAATAGCGTTGCCGCGGTGCCAATGCCACTAAAGTCCACACCATCGATCAATAACCCGACCGAGGCGTTCAACGGTTCGGCAAATTGCCCACGCTCACCAATGCCACGCATTTGCACAAACCGCGCTCGCGATGCGCCACTGGCGAGGTTTACGTTCACCGCGCGAGCAAGTACCTCCTCTAAATGATTAACCACATCACCTCGGTCGTCAGGTACTAATAAGGAAACCGACGCTGGCACGTCGTTAACCGCGACATTACGCAGTTCTGCGGTGACAACCACCTCTTCGATAGCATCATCCGTCGCAGGTTGGGAATCTTCCGCATTAACGGACAGTGGCAACCATATGCCAACACATAAGATCAGGAGTCGCAATTGGGAAAGGACTGGGGAATTCATAATCACCTCTGGTAAAACACACGCATTGCCCAAGAGGTTGATCATCCTATTCCTACGCCGGTGTTAACCGGATCAGGTTCGAAGGGTCCGTTGCATGCAACGTCTCAGGCGTACTGCCGCCCCTTAGGCGAGGCGCATTAAAGCAGAGATCCGCTGCGGAGTAAAAAGTTTGAGAACCATCAATTTCCGCCGCCTATCCGGATTTTGCCACCATTCGTAAATTCGTCTCTGATCCAGTAAGCGGCAACGTATGCAATGGCCCGGTACGTCACTTGCGATAGCAAACGACAACCGTACGGTTCACGACAAGGGAGCAACTTATGCGCAACACCAAAGCGTCTTTCGCTGCTAGCGCGCGGCGTTGTAGAAAATCTGGACGCACCCATCAACGTATGCCGATGAACGTCCGACCACTGTTCAACCTGATGGTCATCGCCTGTTTGTTCATGGCCGCAAACGGCTGCTCAAGCATGTACTACGACGCGATGGAAAAAGTCGGTATTCACAAACGCGACATTCTTGGCGAAAGAATTGAGGATGCCAGAGATTCACAACACGACGCGAAGCAGCAATTCAACAGCGCCCTCGAGCGTTTTCAAAGCGAACTGAACTTCGATGGCGGCGATTTACAGAACACCTATCAAAGTCTCAACCGAGAACTCGAGCGCAGCCAAGCTCGCGCCGATGTTGTGCGTGATCGCATAGATGCAGTGGACGACGTGGCTACAGCGCTATTTGTCGAATGGCGACAAGAAATTGATCAATACTCAAGCGCCAAGTTAAGACGCCTGAGCAATCAACAACTGAAGCAAACACAGCGACGCTACCACGACTTACTGCGTGCCATGCGCCATGCAGAACAACGCATGCAGCCGGTGTTAAGGACCTTTCAAGATCAGGTGTTGTTCTTGAAGCACAATCTAAACGCTCGTGCTGTGGCCTCTATGCGAGGTGAGTTTGGCTCTATAGAAAACGACGTCGCCGAGCTGATTCGCGATATGGAAGCATCCATAGCAAAAGCTGATGCGTTCATTGAGGAATTAGCAGCCGCGTAGGGACGCCCGACCGGGTCGCGAATCTGATACCTTTATCCGACCTAGTCGGAGTCTGCCTTGGCAGTAAAACACAAACGCAAACCTACAAAGTCGCGGCGCAGTAAGCGCCGCAGCGGCCAGCACGGCAGCTGGCTTAGTCGTCTGCGCCGCGCCGTGTTGCGCCTGCTATGGCGCACGATGTTGTGGTCTGGGTTGTTGGCAACACTGTTGCTACTCGGCTATGGCTATTACCTCGACCGAACCATCAGCAAGACCTTTGAGGGTCGATTGTGGTCGGTGCCCGCACAAGTATTCGCACAACCGCTGGAATTGTTTTCTGGCTTGGCATTGTCGCGGAGTCATTTGATAACCGAGTTAGAGCGCTTGGGTTATCGGCAACAGAACAATCTGGACTTGCCCGGCACTTATTCTGCTCTTGGGTCAGACCTGGGTGTTCACCTACGCGGGTTTCAGTTCATCGAAGGCTTTCGTCCGGCACAAAAATTACGTCTGGCCTTCAACCAAAGTGGTATCCGAGAAATTTTAACCACCGAGGGCGAGGAGCTGATTCTCACGCGACTGGATCCTGCCAAAATCGGTAGTTTTTTCCCCTCGCATGGCGAAGATCGCGTAATTCTGACACCCCAAGAGGTGCCACCGCTTCTGGCCGCAGGGCTGAAAGCGATCGAGGACCGAAACTTCGATGAGCATCGGGGCTTCAGCATCACCGGCATATTACGCGCGCTGGTGGTGAACCTTCGCGCTGGGGCAGCACGCCAAGGCGGCAGTACGCTGACGCAACAACTGGTAAAAAGTTATTTCCTAACCAACGAGCGCACCATTGAACGCAAACTGCGCGAACTGGCTATGGCCGTCATTCTGGAACTACGTTTTAGTAAAGAAGAATTGCTCACAGCGTACATCAATGAAATTTTTCTTGGGCAGAATGGCGCTCGCGCGATACACGGTTTCGGCTTGGGTGCCCAATTTTATTTCAATAAACCGATCAACGAGCTGGATGTTGCAGAAATCGCCACCTTGATCAGCATTATTCGCGGCCCGTCCTACTACAACCCGTTCCGTCATCCCCAGCGCGCATTGTCGCGGCGCGACCGCATTCTCGATACTTTTTATAGCGACGGCCTTATTGATGCGAACAGCCACGCACAAGCCATAGAGAAACCGCTGGGCGTGGTCAGCGCGCCGGGCCGCGGTGGTGCGTATTACCCCGCCTTTATGGACTTAGTGCGAGCCGAGTTGTCAGAACGATATTCAAGCGCTGACTTGCGGTCTCAGGGTTTGCGCATCTTCACGACGTTGAACCCGCGCTTGCAAGAGAATACGCAACAAGCGGTAAGCGAAACGTTGACGGATATTGANCGGGAACGTGGACTTGCCAGCAACAGCCTGCAAGCTGCCAGCGTAATCTCTGACAGCCAAACCGGCGAGGTGTTGGCTTTGGTGGGCGGCCGCAAAGGCAGAGTCGATGGTTTTAATCGCGCGCTAAATGCCCAACGCTCGGTAGGTTCAGTNATAAAACCGGTGACTATTCTCGCCGCCTTGAATCAGGGGATGAGCTTAACCGACGTCGTCAACGACCAACCGATTACGCTGACTGCGAAGTCTGGAGAGGTGTGGTCACCGAAGAATTTTGATGGCAAAACCTCCGGCGAGTTGCCCATGTATCTCGCGTTGAGTCGCTCGTTAAACCTTGCCATGGTGGATTTGGGCGAAAAACTCGGACTGCAAACGATCCAGGCCCAGTTCACTGAACTNACCCAGCGCCGCGCCAACAATCCGTACCCGTCTTTTTTGTTGGGCGCCGAGGCCATGTCGCCGTTGCAAACCCTAGAGCTGTACGGAAATTTTGCCAGTGGTGGTTTTCACACCCGCCCTAAGGCAGTCATCGCTGTGCTCAATGAGCAAGGCAACGCGCTGTCTCATCACACCTTCGAGATGCAACAGAGCATTGCGCCCGCTACCGCAGANGCGCTGACTCGCGCGTTGCAAGTAGTNATGCAACGAGGCACCGGGCGCTCCTCGCCATTCGCACGCATCGGCGTCGCTGGCAAAACCGGCACCACTAACGACAATCGCGACAGTTGGTTCGCTGGCTTTGACAACAGTAAACTGTCCGTCGTGTGGGTCGGTCGCGACGACAACCAGAGCACAGGCCTAACCGGTTCAAGCGGTGCATTGCGAGTATGGAATTCGATGACTCGACGCAACGGCGTCGATCCCATCNTGTTGATGCCGACCGACGATCTGGTTGAAATCGAGTACACCACTGGTAAGCGCGCGACCTCAGCTTGCGCCGATGTGGTTCAGCTACCAGTGCAGGATTTGCGTTCGCTCGACATTAAGTCTGGCTGCTCGATCAAACCGGGCCTTGGGCAGAGANTAAAGTCATTGTTTNGCAACTAACGGAACACCCCTTTGAAACAACGTCATTTTTCTATTGTTCTCTTAGTCGCGCTGTTAGGCGCCTGTTCTACAACACCTATACTTCCGCCNGCGGCCAAGCCGTCTGAANTTGCGCCGCCACCGGCAGCACCCAGTGCTGCACAGTCGGAGACGGCGCCGCNACCNNCNCGGCCNAAAACTNAAACCAGCGCTACCTTTGCACTTTTGTCCGCCGCCGACGAGGCACTCGCGGTGGGCGAATCCAGACAAGCTATTTTGTTAATGGAAAGAGCTGTACGCATCGAACCGCGAAATTTTGAATTGTGGATACGCTTAAGCCGAGCGCACTTAGCGTCGGGTAATCTCGCTTCTGCCACCCAACACGCGCGCAAAGCCATTGCCTTAGCCGACGTTGCTACCGGCGAACTTGGACGCGCCAGCAAGGCCAAAGCGTGGTTACAATATGCAAATGTGTTAGNCGCCCGCGGTGATACCCGCGAAGCAGCATCAATACGCGATCGGTATCGTCCACAGCGCGGCTAGTTCGTTTGTCTCTCCATTTTACGGAGGCCTGCTTATGCACCATTCGAGTTTACCAACCCGGTCTCGCCGCCTAACGGCNAATGCCTTGCTATGTTCAGGACTGCTGGTNCTACTGTGCGGCTGTGCAACTAATCCAGTCACCGGTAAAAGCGAGCTCAGCGTGGTGTCAGAGAGCTGGGAGTTGAACACCGGCAAACAGCAGTATCAGCCAATGCGTCAAAGTCAGGGCGGTGACTACCTTGCCGACCCAGCGGTGCAGACTTATGTTCGCGAAGTTGGCAACAAACTGGCCGCGGTCAGCGATCGCAAACTGCCGTATGAGTTTCACGTGGTCAACGACGGCACACCAAACGCCTGGGCGTTACCCGGCGGCAAAATCGCAATTCATCGAGGGCTACTGACCGAGCTTCGGAGCGAAGCGGAACTGGCGGCGGTGTTGGGTCACGAAATTGTTCATGCAGCGGCCAAACACGGTGCCAAAAATGTGCAGCGCGGCGCAATTCTGCAGACCACGGTAGCGCTTACAGGCATAGCCGCTCGAGACTCGGATTACGCCGAGTACGCCCAACTCGGTGCGAGTTTGGGCGCTGCGTTGATCAGCACAAAGTACAGCCGCGATGCCGAGCGCGAGTCTGACCTTTACGGCATGAACTACATGTNTNGAGCCGGTTACGATCCGCTCGGCGCGGTCGACCTGCAACAAACTTTTGTCAATCTCTCGAAAGACCGCAACAGCAATATGCTCGAGGGCTTATTTGCTAGTCATCCGCCGTCGCAACAACGAGTCGCTGCCAACCGCGCACACGCCGCGAGTTTTCCACCTGGTGGCGAGCGTGGCGAGAACCGTTACCAACAAGTTATGCGGCGTCTTAACGAAACGAAACCGGCTTACACCGCGTACGATCAAGCCACTAAGGCCTTGCAGACTGCTGACTTTGATGAAGCGCAACGACTGGCAAACAAAGCGCTGTCGATAGAACCCAACGAGTCCCTCTTTCACAGCCTGCTGGGGGACATTGCTAATTTAGAGGACCGCCCCGCTGTCGCACAACGGCACTACCGCAGAGCGATTAGCCTGAACGACAGTTTCTTTTATCCCTACTTACAAACTGGCCTGGTTAACCGCGATCTAAACGAACTGGCGGCGGCGAAGCGCAATCTCAATCGCAGCATCGAACTGCTACCAACCGCCACGGCGTACAACGCTCTGGGCGACATTGCAGAGTCAGAGGGCGATGTGCCTCAAGCTAAGGAGTATTACGCTGCGGCTGCACAGGACTCCGGCAGCGATGGNCAAGCCGCGCTCACATCCTTGGTAAAACTCAATGTTGCAGAGCGGCCTGGAGCTTACATCGAGACCACTGTGGGCCTGGCGACCAATGGCGAATGGGTCGTTAGCCTACGCAATTTGGCACCCAGGGGATTTACCAATCTTGAGCTGGAACTATTTTATCAAGACCTTAATGGTCGCAATCAGCGTCGGCCAATCAGCGTCTCTGGCACACTTGGCGCCCAGAGCACGCAGCGAATTACCACTGGTCTAGGCGCCAACGTTGCCAGCACACCCCAAGTTGCCGTGCGACGTGTGAGCGTCGCTACTAACTAACGCTGGCGTACAGTGCCGCGCGATCTTTCTCGAATCTGCGTCCGGCGAGGTAAAATAGTGGAATTGCCAAAGCCGAGATGACCGAGAAAACCACCAACGTAATCGTATAGGGTTCTGCAACACCGGCCTGTGCCATCCAGTCNATCGCGTAGCCTGCCCCTGTAACCCCAATGCCAAGGCCCACAAAATTTAGCGATAAGATGTAAAACGCCACCAGCGTGCCGCGAATTTGCGGCGGCACTAATTCTTGTACCGTCGAAAACGTGGGNCCGTAAAAACACCCGAGCTGGAAATAACCGAAGAAGATGCCAGCCAAAAACATTAACGAGGTTGGGTCAACAAAGCGATAAACAACCGTTAGCGGCGTCAGCACCAGCATTATCCAGAACAAAAACATTGGCCGACCCATTCCAGTTTTGCGCAAAAACGCATCTCCGCCAACACCACCAAATAAGTTACCCAAAATGCCGCCCACCAGCGCGATCCAACCGGTCAGNTCCGCGATCTCGGTACGATCAAAGCCACGTTCTTGCACAAACCAAAGTTGTTCAAAACTGGCAGCGCCCAAAACAAAGTGGAACGCCACACCACCACCAATGGTCATTGTGAGCGCGGGTGATTGCCGCAANGCACCTACCAATATACGCATGATTTCCCGCGCACTTGGTTTCTCTACTGGTTCTGCGGCTTCTACTTCGTGCCTACGCGGCGTTTCTTTCATAAAAAACATAACAACCGCGAGCAACACACCGGCGGCGCCCAAGGCATAAAAACACCCCCGCCAACCGAGGATTGGCTCTAAGTAAGCCACTACA